>CAZYTT010000032.1:0-2976 GCA_964650235.1 uncultured Gammaproteobacteria bacterium
ATCGCAATCCGCTGCCTTAGAGATTTTACGGTTGTGACGATTCAGGTTGTTATAGAATCAGTTGCAACAGCTTCTAAACCGCAGGTACTACGATTGCTAACCCCGGCCTGACATCGAGTGTTTATAAACAGCGAACAATATCTGTATGGGGTTGAGGTGAGTAATGCCGTTATTTAAATAATCAGATAAAAAGTGTGGAAGCTGTTAAGCCCCCGTCATAAATTAAGGTCATGTTGCTTAATAACAGAGCTATTGATTCCTTCGCAGATCAATACGGATAATGGCCAAGTCCTGAACATAAAAACGGGGCATAACTGATGCATGTCTCGGTATATCGCATTTAGCAATAAAGATGCTCAGGCGCTAGTCCCTCCTCTAATCGCTTGATCATTTGCGAATAAGCTGACTCTAGATGTGTTGCAAAGGATGCCGCATTAAAAAGTGACGCTGTCCGAATGTTTTGCTGGAGCTTTTCATGGATAAGCCTAAGTTCTTGCGGATGTTTTGCCAGTCTCAGTGCCATATCTTCATATTCCTGCACTGTTATTGTAATTAATTCAGGAATCTGGATGGCATTTAGTAAACTCCCGGCAACACGACTGGCAAAACTCTCACCCATCATGGTCAATACTGGCAATCCGGCCCAGAGTGCATCACTTGTCGTTGTATGGGCATTACAGATAAAAGTGTCCAGAAATATATCGGCAAGTCGGTGCCGCGCAAGATGTTCAGGATAGGGCATATGCTCAGCAAATATCAATCGATCAGGATTGCAACCTCGCTTCAGTGCTTCGTTACGCAAATTCTGCTTTACACGCTGATTACGTATTAATAACCACAGGACACTCCCTTCTACCTTATTGAGTAGGCGCATCCAGACATCAAAGACATCCGATGTGATTTTATAGGTGGCATTGAAACAACAGAACACAAAGGCCTGTTCGGGTAACTTAAAATCAGATCGAGACACTGGTTTGTCAGAAATCACTCGCGCAGAATCATTCACCTGATAGCTATCCGGCATATAAACGACCTTTTCAGTGTAAAAACCACTATATTCCGGGGGAATAATGACTCGATCAGCAATAATGTAATCAATATAAGGTGCCCCCATAGTCCCTGGATACCCGAGGTAACTGACCTGAATGGGCGCTACTCCAAAAGCAAATATCCCTGTTCTGGAGTTTTTCGTATGCCCTTTTAAGTCGACCGCAATATCAATACCAGAAGAACGAGATAGAGTTGCAATTTCAGCATTGCCCATTAATTTTACATCATGGTAGGCATCGACACTGCTTACAAGTCGAGAATGCATGCCATCATTTATATCAGGGCCAAATGAAAAGACGTGTATCTCAAATCTGGAACGATCATGCCGCTCAAATAACTCGGCCATCAAATACATGGTGGCGTGATTATAAAAATCTGCTGAAAAGTAGCCTACCCGAACTTTATCACCCTTCTTATGTAGCCTGGACAGAGGACCAAGTGCCGAGTTCGGTCTATAGTTAGCAGCCACATAGGCCTCTGCTACACGGCGCTGAAAATCTGCATCATCAACAATTGCCAATATAGTGAACGGTGACCATACACCTTTAGGAACGACGCCAAAACCTGATGACTTAACATCACCCTTTATCATTTCTTCAACCTGATCCCAGTCACAAATGTGCATTAATTCATGCACTAATTTATCACGAGCAGAAATATTATTTTCATCAAGACGTACTGCTTTCTGAAAGCAGTTGATCGCTGCTTCATTTTGACCTGACTCTGTCAGCGAAATACCGAGATTATAATAGGCTCCGGCATAGTCAGGCATAATTTCCAGTGCTTTTCTGAAGCAGGCTATCGCTGCTTCATTCTGACCCAGGTCATTGAGAGTGCCGCCCAGGTTGTTATGCGCTACCGCATAGTCAGGTTTAAGTTCCAGAGCTCTTTTAAAGCAGGCTATTGCGGCCTCATTCTGTCCGGAACGTTTGAGCAAAATCCCAAGGTTATTGTGCCCTTCTGCAAAATCAGGCTGAAGATCCAGGACTCTTTTGAAGCAATTCATCGCCGCTTCATCCTGCCCCAGCTCTATAAGCGTGCTCCCCAGATTATTATAGGCCTCTACATAGTCAGGCTTCAGCTCCAGAGCCCTTTGAAAGCTGGTAATCGCTTTCTTAAACTGACCCAGATCTTTAATGGCACACCCAAGGTTGTAATGTGCCTCGGCATAATCAGGCCTCAGTTCCAGAGCTCGTCGGAGATGACTAACTGCTGCCTCTTGGCGCCCCAAATTTATGAGGGCACTCCCCAGGTTATTATGTGCTTCTACATAATCAGGATTAAGTTTTAATGCCCGTTCAAAGCTAGCAAGCGCTGCTTCATACCTGGCTTGACGTTTAAGAGCAATACCAAGATTATTATGCGTGACCGGATTTTCTGGACTAATGTCCAGGGCCCTTTGGAAGCTCGCAATAGCCTCTTCTGCCTGCCCCAGGTCTGTATAAATAGCGCCAAGTAAGTTTGGTATAAACGGCGCATCTGGGTGCTGCCTGGCGAGGGTAACACCTTTCTCCAGGGCCTCCTGAAATCGCCCCTGGGTATAAAGACCGATAAGGGCATTAATCTGATCTTTGCGAAGCCCTGCACCCTGATTATTCATCGTCATTAAAATTTGACCCAATATTTTTCTGGATATTGACCCATCCAGTATTAGCTAGAATTCTCAATGTCAGGCGGAACAACAGGAGATGACTCCCTAAATTTTTCGTTGGTTCGAATCATCCCGAGTTAAAACACAGACATAACTTAGCAACTGACAGCAATGTCAAAACTAGCGCCTGGGTAAATCATTGTAGTTCCCCCGGCACTGTACTGACAAATTTTACCAGCTTCGCCAAGTCGGGCTGAGTTGCATACCCCTTGACATGATAAAACTCGACTAAGCATCCCAGAAAACATTTACCTGTTAGACATTTTACCCTGGGT
>CAZYTT010000032.1:3076-18031 GCA_964650235.1 uncultured Gammaproteobacteria bacterium
AAACTCGACTAAGCATCCCAGAAAACATTTACCTGTTAGACATTTTACCCTGGGTACCGAATAATACTGGCCGGATAAATTACGCAGCGTATCTAGACAGATAATCCTCACCCTTTCACTTGAGGTTGATCAAGGAGTAAACTGAGTTAATATTAGAGATAATATTAAAGACTGCGCATGATTAGCAGTCAGTATTAGGTGGCTGCTATATTGACCATAGCCCCCAACATGAGATAGATCGCAACCTGACCTCGCATCGGAGGATTAACAAATGCTTATCAGGGCCACTCAACTAATAGCCTTATTCCTTGTCTCCAGCCTCTCTATGGCCAGCGAATGTGCTGATGTACTTAATGAAAATTTCAAGGAACTCTCTGGCGATCGGTCAGTGAGACTCTGTGATGTCTACCAGGGTAACGTCATCCTGATCGTCAACACCGCCAGCAAATGCGGTCTGACCTACCAGTATGAAGGCCTTGAAGATCTCTATAAAAGGTATAGCGACAACGGACTGGTCGTGCTGGGATTTCCATCCAACGATTTCGCTAATCAGGAGCCAGGTTCTGAAAAAGAGATAAAGGATTTTTGCCGTTTAACCTATGGGGTCAAGTTCCCTATGTTTGAAAAGACATCGGTCGCCAGAGGAAATGCCCACTCACTCTACCAAAAGCTCTATGCAGCAACTGGGGACTATCCGGAGTGGAACTTCCATAAATATCTCATTAACAGGGCTGGCCAGGTTGTGGCCAGCTTCCCAAGTCGCACCGAACCTGATGCACCGGAACTGCTTATGGCAATCAAGGACCTGCTCTAACCGATTCAACCACTACCCGATGTAGCCTAATGCCTCGTATTCACTTCAAATTTTTGCTCATCCTCCCGACACTGTTCATTGCCGCCTGTACCGGCATACCGGACCGGGTTATCCCCGTTAGCGACTTTGACCTTGATCGTTATCTCGGCACCTGGTACGAGATCGCCCGACTAGACCACAGCTTTGAACGCGGTATGACACATGTTACTGCCGAATATAGCCTGCGCATGGATGGCGGTGTCCATGTCATCAACAAGGGCTACATACCGGCTGAAGGACGCTGGAAAAGCACTATCGGCAAGGCATACTTTGTTGGCGACAGCACCACAGGAAGACTAAAGGTCTCGTTTTTTAGTCCATTTTATGGTGGTTATAATATCTTTGCCCTCGATCAGGAGCACTATAACTATGTCATGATAGCGGGACCGACCACCTCATACCTGTGGATACTTGCCCGAACCCCATCACTGCACAACGCAATCACCCGTCAATTGCTTGACCAGGCCAATGCGCTAGGATTTGATACCGATAAAATCATAATAGTCGATCAACTTGGCCAGACCCCTGATAATATAAATACAACCCGCTAACAGCTGGCCCCACTAAATTCTGGATAAAACACGTCAAACAGGCGCCTGATTTTTATTCATCATCATCATGACAAGATGACCATCCAGCAGATGACCGCAACCACCAATGATAATAATACGGCAGCTGAGCCGAGGTCTTTGGCATGCTTCGACAACGGGTGTATATCCGCACTGATCCTGTCTATGACCACCTCAATCGCTGTATTTATGACCTCAACGATAAGGACTAAAAACAGAACGCCGATAAGCAAAACACGCTCTGCCGCCGTATCACCTGCCGCATATGCGACTGGCAATAATATCAGCACAATCAGTAATTCCTGCCGAAACGCAGCTTCACTCGAGAATATAAAGCGAAAACCCGCCATCGAACACATAAATGCCTTAACCAGTCGCTGTACCCCACGACCATTTGGGTTTTGTCGCTCCGTCATCCTAACCCACCCTCCCAATGTTGTTATTCAGCTCACCGGCTCAAAACCGGGACAGGCCAGCATTGATCAGTTCCAAGCGACATTAGCCTGAACCGGTCATACTGGCATTAAAGATAAATTGATGTATTTCGTCCTGAAATCAATATCTCTTTAAGGATAAGCCTGATAATAGATTTCGTCCAGGAAAAGACTGGATAACAAACCAGAATCAATAACAACATTCAAAAACCATGGCAAACCAATCAGCCAGCCAGATTACGCGGTATTTAAAAAAATTTAACAGTACCCTTGAAAATAGACTTGATGATTAATATATATTTAAGGTCGCTTTGGTTTAATTCAAAGCGTAGGAAATAACTCTCTCCTTAGCCCCCTGGCAACCCTCTCCCTCCCCAACACTTTGCCAGGGGGATTTTTTTAACTGCAGGTGTATAACTCTACCAGTCCGGTGATTAGCTGTGCATTAGTAGTACAGCTATGACCTGGTATCATCTCGCAATGGAATATTCGCGTTGAGATTAATGTTACCATCTTCCTCTATAACACCAATTTTCTGCCCATCAGCGCCATGCACCACAGGTATTGGTGCCGCCAGGCCTTCACGGCGCACAAAACGGAGTTCCCAGCCAAAGGTAGCAATATTGCGTAAGGCCATTAACTGTAATGGTGTTAGCAGGTTTTCATAATCATCGGGAACAGGGGGCAATGTCTTACGCTTGTCATCCGCCATAGAAGTATCCTCAGAGAGTGAAGTGCTATAAGACTATATCGGTCAGGTACAGAAAACTGTGATACCTGAGTTGATCGCTATTGCGATCAATCGTTCAATTCACGTTGCCGCTGTTCATCGAGGTCTTCCTGCTGGCGGATAACACGATTACGACGATCATCTAGTGCAACAAAAATCAACAAACCAACCAAAAAAACAATCACTAAACACTGGAAAATTATCCCACCCATAACACCTTACCACTGCAACACATTTGAGAACCGCATAGTATCACTATTACTCACCATGCTCTAATCACCGCTTCAGCCAAAACCAGACCAATTAGCCTGAGTGTCCAACAGCCCCTCAGTATTCCAGCCCCTGAGACAGGACCCGGCGACAGATACGTTGACCCACGCCAGCATAAAATAACAACCCAGCCACATTGGCCAGCACATCAAACATCGATGCCTCTCGATAGGGGATAAAGTACTGTACAAACTCGATGAGTAGACCATAGAAGAACAGACTCAACCATTTTTCGCGAACCAGCCCAATACCTGACCAAGAATAATCAGCCAGCCAGAACAACACTGCAAATGCCAGGGCGTGCAACAATTTATCCGAGATATTAATTGTTGAGGAAAGATCAACCGGTATCACAGCCAGATAGCCTGTCGTAATAATAGCGAGTAACAGGGTGAGACGAAAACAGTGCGTCAGCGACACATCAAATCTCCAGTGGGAATGCCAGCACCTGGGCAATATCATGGATCCCGGAACAGCACATCAGCAGTCGGTCCAGCCCCAGTGCAACCCCCGAACAGTCAGGCAAACCTGACTGCAACGCCATCAATAATGCCTCATCTATGGGAATCTTGGCCTTGCCTGCGGCATATCGACGCTCATTATCACGCTCAAACCGACGCCGTTGTTCCCCGGCATCAGCGAGTTCATGATAACCATTTGCCAGCTCAAGCCCATCCAGATAAAGCTCAAAACGCTCAGCCATACCATGGCTATCCAACCGGGCCAACGCCGCCTGGGATGAGGGGAATTCATAGACAAACACCATACGCCCAAGCTCGCACAACTGCGGTTCAATGATATGACTGAGCAACAGATCCAGCCAAAAGTCACGATCCTCTGCCACCCCATCTAAAACAATACCGTGCCTCTGCGCACAGGACTGCAGGACAAAAATTTCGTCATCAACAGGATCCACAGCAAGAAAGCGTTGAAATAATTGACGATAGGTACAGCGCCACGCCTCACCTTCAATCTGAGCAACACGCGACACCAGCTCCTCCACCTCATCCATCAACTGTTGCAGATTATACCCGGGGCGATACCACTCCAGCATTGAGAACTCAGGGTTATGGCGACGCCCCCTTTCTCCAGCCCGAAAGACCTTACATATTTGATAGATTGGCCCGCTCCCGGCAGCCAACAGTCGCTTCATTGCATATTCAGGTGACGTCTGCAAATACAATCCATCACCCGCAGCGACCAATGGCGAAAACCGGGCCTGGATATTCTCGATCATCGGATCGGTGTTACCAGCCGGCGCCAGGATTGGCGTCTCTACCTCCAACACCTGTTGTTCAGCAAAATAATGACGGATATGGGCCAACAATCGGGATCGCTGCTGCAACGTTGACAGTGTTGCCCGTGGCTGCCAGTTGTTATTAGAGTTCATATGCTCGTGCAGCCCTGACGAGAAGTTGTCACAGACAACTGCATTTTCAATTGTTTATTGCTTTACCCGCGACACATACTCCCCACTTCGGGCATCAACTTTCAGCATATCACCAACATCTATAAACAGCGGTACCCGCACTACAGCACCTCCTTCAAGGGTTGCCGGTTTGCCACCACCACCAGAGGTATCACCACGCACACCCGGATCCGTTTCAACGACAGCCAGCTCGACAAAATTAGGTGGCTCAACGGCAATTGGATTATCGTTCCACAGGGTCACAGTACATTTTTCCTGACCCTTAAGCCATTTCGCCGTATCCCCCAGGGCACTAGCATCGGCCTCAACCTGCTCATAGGTCTCCGAGTTCATAAAATGCCAGACCTCTCCATCGGTATAGAGATATTCCATGTCGGTATCCATTACATCAGCACCTTCAAGTGACTCGCCCGACTTCCAGGTCTTTTCTATCACCCGCCCAGTCAGAAGATTGCGGTATTTGACCCGACAAAAGGCCTGCCCCTTTCCGGGTTTGACAAAATCAACATCAACCATGCTACAGGGCGATCCGTCGATCATTACTTTCAGGCCATTTTTAAATTCATTAGTATTATATGTCGCCATTGCCATTCTCATTGTTGTTCAACGGGATTCCCATGACTGCCAAGGGAACCTACAATGGTCTACTTGAGTCAAGGTGCAAAAAAACAGATGATAGCGCGAACACCAACAGTAGTGCAGCCCCGATTTATTGAAACCTGGCAACGAGTTCTTGCTGATGGCATCCGGGATATCGAAGAGCTATTAACGATACTCAGCTTAAACCGCGAGCAGCTGCCACCACTCGTAGCTAACCCAGCATTCCCACTCAGGGTCCCCAGGGGGTTTGTTGCTCGAATGCAGTCGGGTGACCCTGACGACCCTTTACTGCACCAGATACTGCCACTGGCGCTAGAACAGGATAATCAGGCTGACTTTATGCTCGACCCGGTCGGCGATATGAACGCCCTCAATAGTACCGGTCTGTTACAGAAATACCGTGGCCGAGCCCTGCTCATTACGACCGGCGCCTGTGCCGTACACTGTCGTTATTGCTTCAGGCGTCATTTTCCCTACCAGCAACAACATGCTCGCCATCATCACTGGCAGAACACCATCGCGTCACTCAGGTCAGACACCAGCATTAACGAACTGATCCTCAGTGGTGGTGACCCTCTTATGTTGACAACCACTCAGCTCAACGAACTAACTCGGCAGGTAACTGCGCTAGAACATATCAAGCGCCTCCGAATACATACGCGTCTGCCCATCGTACTCCCTGAGCGCATTAACACAAAGTTGCTGGAGTGGTTAGCAAACCTGCCCTTTGATGTTGCCATCATTATCCATAGCAACCACCCGGCGGAGATTGATACTAAGGTCAGCACTGCCCTCAGAAAACTGCAATCGGCACCTGTTAGTCTGCTGAATCAATCGGTGCTACTCAAAGGTATCAATGATGACACGGCAGTGCTGGCCAGACTAAGCGAGCGACTCTTTAGTGCTGGCGTTCTGCCCTACTATCTTCATCTGTTAGACAAGGTGCAGGGGGCCGCTCACTTTGAGGTATCGATTGCCAGGGCAAGAGAAATCCATCAACAACTGCGTCAACAAATCTCTGGCTACCTACTCCCTCGACTTGTCTATGAAAAGGCCGGGGCCAGCAGCAAACTACCTGTTGATGATTTTTATGACCAGGACATAAAGCTGTAGAAATGTGCTATAATCCGGGCCTCTTATAATTCAGCCAGGACTTTTCGGGAAACCGCGTGATACTGGCCAGCCAGTGGACACCCCGATGCCAGATAAATCACCCTCAACCACCCCGGAAGAGATTTCTTCATTTAGCGACCTGGGCCTTAGCGCGCCGGTATTGAAATCCCTTGAACGTAGTGGTTATGAAAACCCATCACCCATCCAGGCCCAGACCATCCCCCTTTTATTGCAGGGCCATGATGTGCTTGGCCAGGCTCAGACCGGTACCGGTAAAACGGCTGCTTTTGCACTGCCGCTACTATGCAATATCAACAACAAACAGAAACACCCCCAGGCACTGGTCCTGGCACCTACCCGTGAACTCGCCATCCAGGTCGCTGAGGCCTTTCAGTCCTATGCCGCCTCGATCAAGGGTTTCCATGTCCTGCCCATCTATGGTGGCCAGGATTACAAGGTTCAGATCTCGGCCCTTAAACGCGGGGTTCACGTCGTTGTAGGGACACCAGGGCGTGTCATTGACCATGTACGCCGCGGCACGCTCAATTTAAGCGATCTAAAGTACCTGGTTCTGGATGAAGCCGATGAGATGTTACGCATGGGCTTTATCGATGATGTCGAATGGTTACTCGAACAGACGCCAGAAGACAGACAGACGGCCCTGTTTTCGGCCACGATGCCCAAAGAAATCCGCAAGATCGCACAAAATCACCTGCGCAACCCGCATGAAGTCGTTATCAAGACACTGACCAGCACGGCTGACACCATTCGTCAGCGTTACTGGTTAGTACAGGGGTTGCATAAACTGGAGGCACTAACCCGCCTGCTCGAGGCTGAACCCTTTGAGGCCATGATTATCTTTGTTCGCACCAAGACATCGACCATAGAGCTGGCGGAAAAACTCGAGGCCCGAGGTTACAATGCCGCCGCCCTCAATGGTGACATCGTACAAAAACAACGGGAGCGCACGGTCGATAACCTGAAAAAAGGTAAAATTGATATCATCGTTGCCACTGACGTTGCCGCGCGTGGTCTTGACGTAGAACGCATCAGCCATGTAATCAATTATGACATCCCATACGATACCGAGGCCTATGTGCATCGTATTGGTCGTACCGGCCGCGCCGGGCGTAGTGGTGATGCTATCCTGTTTGTCGCCCCCAGGGAGCGTCGCCTGCTCAATGCCATCGAGAAGGCTACACGAAAAAAGATCGAGCTGTTACAACTGCCCTCAACCACCATTATCAATGACCAGCGAGTAGAACGCTTCAAACAACGGATCACTGATGCGCTGGCTGAAGAAGGGCTGGAACTCTTTACCTCTATTATTGAGCAGTATCAGCTCGAACAAAATGTCCCTGCCGTTGATATCGCGGCGGCATTGGCAAAGCTGGCTCAGGGCAAGACCCCATTATTACTGGAAAAGAATACGCGTGAGAATAGACGTGCAGATAACCCCCGCTCATCCCATAAGGACGATGACCGTAGACCAGCAAAGAGAAAGCCAGCGACACGGCGAAGTGCTAAGCCCGGCATGGAACTCTTTCGCCTAGCCGTAGGCCATAGTCATGGTGTCAAGCCTGGCAACATTGTCGGTGCGATTGCCAATGAGGCTGGTATTGATCACGATTTGATTGGCCACATTGAGATCCATGGTGATCACAGTATCATTGAATTACCCGAGGGCATGCCCAAGGCTGTCTTTAGCGATCTACGCAAGACCTGGGTATCCGGTCAACGCCTGATGATTGCCAAGGTGGGCGCAGAGGGTGAAAGCAGAACCCGCCCTCGCAAAGACTCGCCGGATAAACCAAAGGCTCGGCCCAAGGCCCCGCGCCTTGCTGACCCAAGGGGAAAAAAGAAAACAATCAAGAACAAGGTCAAAAAGAAAAAGGCCAAAACTACCAGCTAAAGATGATCATTCCGCCCGCAAGGCCTCAATGGGGTCATAGCGGGCGGCGCGTATCGCTGGCAATACCCCTGACAGTAATCCAATTAACAGCGCCAGCAGCTCGGCAAGTATCACATAGGCCCAGGGCGTATGAACCGGCAGGTGTGGGACCAGTAGATGGATCAGCTGACTCCCTCCTACCCCAAGGATAAGCCCGGCCAGACCACCGAGGGCGGCGAGCAACAGGGCCTCACCAAGAAACAGGCCTAAGATCTGGCCCCGGGTAGCCCCAAGAGCCCGAAAGACACCTATTTCACTGGTACGCTCCGAGACAGCAATCGTCATAATCGTAAAAATACCAACACTGCCCACCAGCAACGACACCCCTCCAAGCGCGGCAACGGCTGAGGTTAACAGGGCAAGCACCGAGCCCAGCACATCAATCATCTGTTGCTGTGTAGTAATGGTGAAATCTTCACGCCCATGACGCTCGATCAGAATACGCTTGATACTGGCGACTACCTCATCGACATTAGCACCTTCACGATAGACAACATCGACCTCCATCAGGCTATCGCGATTAAAGAGCGCCAGTGATCGTCCAGCCGGGATATAGACACTATCATCAAGATCAACACCTAACACCTGCCCTTTAGAGGCCATAGTCCCAATAACCCGGTAGCGTTCACCACTGACCCTCACCAGTTGACCCAGGGGGTTACTATTTGGGAACAGTGACTGATATACCGTACTTCCCAGGACAACAAATGGCCGGGGTGACTCGGGATTATCGGCTGGCAAAAATCGGCCAGCAGCAACATCCAGCCTGAAACCGACAGGAAATTCGTGCCCAACCCCATAAACGGTTGTGCGTCGACTATGGCCATTGGCCTCAACCTCGGCATTCCCCTGTACCGCAGGCACAACGACATCGGCATGGGACACCCGACGCAAGGCCTCACTGTCAGCAATTGTCAGGGGCTGATCACTGCCAAACACACCCACACTCACCCCATGAGTTGTTGCCTTGCCGGGATTAATGCCGATGATATTGGTGCCAAACTGGGCAAACTCATTCAGAACAAACTGATGAATACCCTCACCGATCGACGTTAATAAAACGACGGCGGCTATACCAACAGCAATACCCAGGGCCGTTAAAAAACTGCGCAGTCGATAGGCCAGAAAGGCGCTGAGCGATAGCTGAGTGAAGTCACGGATTAACATAGGTTATCAATGCTGCATCAATGCCTGTACCGGGTTAAGCTGAGCGGCCCGCAGGGCCGGCATAACACCAAACAACAGACCAGTACCCAGGGCAACAATACTGGCCGCTATTACCGCCCACATAGGGGGAAGGGATGGAAACACGGCGAATAATTGCCCCAGGGTATAGGTCACCACCACACCAAGAATCAATCCCAGTAAAGCCCCCAAACCGGATAATAGTGCGGCCTCAGTCAGAAACAACTGCAATATCTGAGTCGGGGTAGCACCAAGGGCCTTGAGTAGACCAACCTCGCCGCGCCGCTGGGCAAGGCTAATAAGCATAATATTCATGATTAGAATGCCGGCCACAGTCAGACTGATTGCAGCAATACCTGCCAGTGTAAACGTCAACGCCTGGAGGATACGATCAAATGTCTTTAACACCGCATCCTGCGAGATGACAGTGACGTCTTCAACACCCTGATGACGATCTCGCAGGGTATCGAGGATGTGTTCCTTTACCTGCTCCAGGACATCACGATTCTTCGCCTCTACCAGGATACGAAACAACGACGAACTATTAAACAGGCTCATCGCCGATGCCACAGGGACAATCACACTATTTTCCGGATCCAGCCCCAGGGACTGACCAGAAGATGCCAACACCCCGATGACCCTGAAGCGCCGATCCCCCAGCCGTAACCACTGACCCAGTGCCGATTCGGCACCAAACAATTCCTGCCGCAACAGGCCCCCTATAACACAGACTGCCTGACTCTGGTCCAAGTCACCGTGCGGTAAAAAACGCCCCTGGGCCATTTTTAAGTGGCGCACCTGCAAGGCTGCAGCAGAAGTGCCCATGACATTTACCTCACGCTCACGCTCACGCCACGAGGCGGCGGCGGTGCCTATCGCAATCGGTGCGACACGTAAAACCTGGGCAGATCGCTTTATCGCGAGGGTATCGTCCAGCGTCAGATCACGGGGGGTCTCACCAGCCATGAGCGCCGCCCCCATCCCGGCCGTTTCCGTGCGTCCCGGCAGGACGATCAACAGATGACTACCCAGCGAGGCAAACTCAGCTACGACATATTGGCGAGCACCCTCACCCAGGGCTGTTAAGATCACCACGGCTGAGACACCAATTGCCATGGCAATCAGCACCAGGCCTGTCCGCAGGCGCTGACCATAAAGCGACAACAGACCAAAACCCAGCATATCGGCCAGTTTCATAACGACCTAGCCATCAGGTCTCGACTCAGTGAAGTGGTCGTCGACTATCTGACCATCGACCATTCTGATTTGACGTTGAGCACGTCGACCCAGCCCCCGGTCATGGGTGACGACTATCAGTGTCAATCCCTGTTGGTACAGGTGCTCCATAATCTCTACAACCTCCCCACCTGAATGTGTATCTAGGTTCCCGGTCGGTTCGTCAGCCAATAACAGGTTCGGCTCCATAATTGTTGCCCGGGCAATAGCGACCCGTTGGCGTTGACCACCGGACAATTGATCAGGACGATGATGCTGACGCTGAATCAGGCCTACCGAGGACATAATTGCCTCAGCTCGATGACGTCGTTCTTCGGCCGCGACACCGGCCAGCAATAATGGCAGTTCGACATTCTCAATGGCTGTTAATCGTGGGATTAGCTGAAAAAACTGAAAGACAAAACCAATCTGTTCGCGCCGGATGCGTGCCTGCTGGACATCATCCAGTGCCGTCACCTCCTGACCATCCAGACGGTATTGGCCACTATCCGCTCGATCGAGCAATCCCAACAGGTGTAACAGGGTCGATTTGCCAGAACCAGAAGGACCCATAATCGAGAGATATTCACCTTGGGCGACGCGCAGTGAGACATCATTCAGGGCATTAACTACCTGATCACCAACCTGAAACTGGCGGTAAATATTATCAAGCGCCAATAGATCCGTCATAAACCATTCATTCAGTCATTGATTTATTTTCACGTACAGCCAGCACACCGGCCACCACACCGGGCCGACCAATCGAGGTCACTACCCATTCCCCATCATTCAGGCCTGATATCACCTCCGTAAATCGCCAGTTACTCAAGCCAACCTTGATCTCGCGAGCCTCAAGCAGACCTGATGCGGGAGGAAAAACCAGCACCCTTCCACCCTCCATAATGGCCTCAGTTGGAATGCGCAACACCCGCTCACGCTGGTCAACAATGACCTCTATATCAGCACTATACCCAGGGATCAGGTTTTTATATTCATCCGGGTTGGCAAACAGGGTCTCAACATCGACTGTCCGGGCCTGTTTCTCCTGTTCCGATACATAGGGGGCAATACGATCAACAGCCCCGAGAAAGTGCCGATCGGCAACAGCATCAAGCGTTATGCGTGCCAACATACCGGTATGAATAGCTGGGACATCGACCTCATCAATGGGGGCAGAGACATAGAGGCAGCTGATATCAACCAGGTCAATAGCTGGCAAGGTTGGGATGCCCGGCGGCGAAGGCGTTACATATTCACCGACCTCACCATTGACCTCGGCAATATATCCAGCAAATGGTGCCTTGAGCAGGGTCCGCTCCAGGGCCGCTGCAGCAACAGCAATACGGCCTTTTGCAATCTGAACCTGGGCCTGAGCCGCGCGACAGTTTGCCGCCGTTATCTGCACGGCCGTCATGGCACGATCAAACTGTTCTTCCGAGATCTGTCCCTGTTGATTGAGGCGTTGCTGGCGCTGCCCCTCACGTTTAGCCTCATCGGCCTTGAGACATACCTGTTCAGTATTGGCCTCAGTTGCATGCAGATCACTCTGGGCCAAGCGTTCCTGGGCCTTGAGGTCATCATTCCAGAGCGATAACAGGAGTTGATTGGCAACGACCTGATCCCCCACGTGCACATGCAGGGCGGCAATCTGCCCACCACCCGGTGGCGAGAGATGAGCACGACGACATGCC
The DNA here is from genome assembly GCA_964650235.1 of uncultured Gammaproteobacteria bacterium. Classification (GTDB taxonomy): domain Bacteria; phylum Pseudomonadota; class Gammaproteobacteria; order SZUA-140; family SZUA-140; genus CAZYTT01. Next base: position 15,117 of record CAZYTT010000032.1, read on the forward strand.
TTGATGGTACCGGCACGGGTATTGGCAACAATTTTTTCTACCGGCCCCCGGTCAACCGATTGAACTATGATGGGTAACTTATCAGGCTGGGTGGCATACATGATCAGGGCCACTACCGCCGCCAGGAACAGGACCATAATAATCCAGTGTCGTTTTTTTGCCGGTGATGTCGTCACGCGTTACTCCGCTATTTCACTAGCATACTTTAGTTAAGAGATATTTACAGGATAAAACCTGAGCATACACGCCCTCATATAACCTGTCACTTAACAGGGTTTATTAAGCCAATGCCCATAACTTCACCAGCACAACTTCACTTTGCCCGCAGGGCAGCAATCCTTTCTTCCAGCGGTGGGTGACTCATAAAAAGCCGTCTGGCCCCGGCGGCAAAACCACCAGAGATACCAAAGGCAGCCAGCTGATCAGGTAGGGGGTCCTGCTGACCCTGCTGTTGTAGTCGTTGTAAAGCAGCGATCATCTTCTGGTGTCCAGCCAGACGGGCACCACCGCTATCGGCACGAAATTCTCGCTGACGACTGAACCACATAACTATCATTGAGGCCAACACCGCCAGCAGGATCTCGGCAATAATAGAGGTGATCCAAAAGGCTGGGCCATGGCCACGATCAGTCTTAAATACAACGCGATCAACGACATGACCAATGACCCGGGATAAAAAGATGACAAAGGTATTGATTACCCCCTGTATCAGGGCCAGTGTAATCATGTCACCATTAGCAACATGACTTACTTCATGGGCCAGAACGGCCTCGGCCTCATCCTGGGACATTACACTTAACAGCCCGGCACTGACCGCGACCAGCGCCTTATTACGACTGGCACCGGTAGCAAATGCATTGACTTCTGCACCTGGATAGATCGCCACCTCAGGCATTCCGATACCGGCCTGTTGGGCCTGTCGCTGCACCGTCTCGACCAACCAGCGTTCCTGTTGGGTACGGGGCTGCTCAATTATCTGGGCACCGGTAAAACGTTTGGCTGTCCATTTTGACAGGGCCAGCGACATAAACGAACCACCCATGCCAAACACTGCAGCAAACAGCAACAGGGAATTCAGATTGAGATCTATACCCTGTTGATCCAGAAAGCCCTCGAATCCAAGCAGCCTCAGGGTAATACTAAGCACAATAATAATGGCAAAATTAGTCGCCAGGAAAAACAATACACGCTTCATTTTAATACTCCCAGATCATCGCAAGATCACAAAAACCTTATTATTCCCTAAAGTATCAAAGGTTTAAGCCGATAGAGGCCTGTTATTCAATTTGGGGGTATAATAGCCAGAATCAAGCCCTTGCAATACATTGAGACTATTTTGTTGATATATTCCTATCAGCTACCGATATGTTGCATAGATAGCATTGATTAATTGCAAATTAATCAATGCCTGTTCAAATGGAACTATTTAGACGATTCAGGTTACTAAAATCCATGTACATGAAGAAATTAAACAACAACATTGTCCGGCCAATGCGTTTGACTCTGCTCATAATCGTCCTAAGCTGGGTCGTAACCGGATGCGGTGGTGGCACAGCTCCCTATGAAAACCCCTGTATTACTAACCCGAATCTATTGGGATGCAGCGCAGCCGATCTAACCACATCGGTCTCCATTGACCAGGCTTCATCACCGACACTGACCAGCACCCTGTTACACGACCTGCTGGATATTACCCAGATTGCCCTAAAGACAACATTATTAACCAAAGAATACAAACAGCAGATACTGGCAGCTCGAGATACACAACCACAACAACGTTATGCAAATTGTGGCACACCTACCGACATCACCAGCTCAGCCGGTAATAATACAGCCTATCTGGAAAACAACCTCAATGCCTGTAGTGAGTTTGCCACCCAGATCACCCTACCCTGTGATAATGGCAATCAATACAATGTCTTTATTAAAACCACCAGCCCAGGCTATACACTTGGTGGCACGATCATGCAGATTGTCTTCAGTGATCAGACCCAGAATATTAACAACCAGGTCGACCTGGCACGCGATCCCAGCATGTCCTGTCAGATTGGTACGCTGCACCTGGGGGGGATTATTCAGTTAGCCCAGATCAATATCACTGACGATCCTACCAACCCAGACAACTGGACCCAGACCAGTGAACTCTACCCTACAGTAACGATCTATGACTTTGACCAATACGATCCCAATAATGATATTGCCAACAGTGATCACTGGGTCGACATCAATAATCCACTGCAGATTGAGGCCAGCTATAACGTCGATACCGGGCTAACATTCACCGGTACAGTAATGGATAACTCGGCATTTTTTGATCCCACTAGCACCAGCCTGAACAACCTCAACGGTATCGAGTTCAGCCATTACCCACCCAACACGGACCCCAATGACACCGCAACAGCGACCTACAATAATCTCCGCCTTGGCTCAACAGTTACGGTACAACTTAATTCCACTGACCCACTGACGGCGTCACTGATGACCTTTAGCACCACTGGCACAATGGCGACTAACCGCACCGGTCTTGACCTAGATATGTCCATAAGTACTAAGGATGCCAGCGGTACAGCACAACCACTGACCTGGGCCATTACGCCTAATATCTTTGGCTACATCCCCAAGCAGGCCCCACCCTTCAGAGGAAATTTTCGGGTGGATGACAAGGCCACTGGCAGCCAGTTAGTGGCAACAGTCAATACTAATGCCTCAACAGATCAAGACCTCAACCTGCTCGTCACGGATAATACCCTGTCAGTCACCGACCCGGCGCATATCACATCGACAGATACTGGCTGGCTGGTATTATTGATGAACCGTCTGTAATCAGTCGACTTGCCGAGGATTAACCTCACCGGATATTCCCTGGCTATTTAGAACCAATTATTTTATCTCTACCACAAGCGCAATATCATGTC
>CAZYTT010000033.1:0-4364 GCA_964650235.1 uncultured Gammaproteobacteria bacterium
CTATAACGTTGAAAAAAGCCTTTTATATTGCAACGTCGGGTCGTCCTGGTCCGGTGGTGGTTGATATTCCTAAGGATATAACGGCCGACAAAACTGACTACAGCTATCCTAAAGAGGTCAGTATTCGTTCCTACAATCCGGTTGTTAAGGGGCATTTTGGTCAGATAAAAAAGGCTGTTGACCTTATTTATACGGCCAAACGGCCAATGATTTATACCGGTGGTGGTGTTATCCTCGGGCGCGGTGCAGAGAACCTGACCAAGGTGACACAACGACTGAATTTTCCAATTACAAATACGCTAATGGGATTGGGTGCCTATCCTGCAACAGATCGACAGTTTCTCGGTATGCTGGGTATGCATGGCACTTATGAGGCTAATATGGCCATGCATCATTGTGATGTGTTGATAGCCATTGGCGCACGTTTTGATGATCGGGTGACCGGAAATGTGGATAAATTCTGTCCCCATGCCAATATCGTCCATGTTGATATAGACCCATCCTCAATTTCTAAAAATGTTCGTGTTGATATTCCGATCGTTGGTCCGGTTGATCATGTGTTGACCGAGATGCTTGACTTATTGAATGATAGTAGTGGTCAGTCAATTGATCAGGCCGCGCTAACGTCATGGTGGCAGCAGATCGAAGAATGGCGAGCCGTTGATTGTCTGAAATATGATACAGGTAGTGAGTTGATCAAACCGCAATATGTGGTTGAGAGCCTGTATCAGGTTACCCATGGTGATGCCTTTGTAACGTCAGACGTTGGTCAGCACCAGATGTGGGCCGCTCAATATTACAAATTCAACAAGCCTTACCGCTGGCTTAATTCAGGGGGGCTGGGTACGATGGGTTTTGGTCTACCTGCAGCTATGGGGGCCCAGCTGGCGCATCCCGATGATAATGTTGCCTGTATCACCGGTGAAGGCAGTATCCAGATGTGTATCCAGGAACTGGCGACCTGTCGTCAATATGGTCTGCCACTGAAGATTATCTGTCTCGATAATCGATATCTGGGTATGGTGAGGCAGTGGCAGGAATTCTTCTATCAGGGTCGTTATTCGATGTCCTACATGGATTCACTGCCTGATTTTGTCAAATTGGCCGAGAGCTATGGGCATGTTGGCATGAAAATCGAAAAACCGGGTGATGTAATGTCGGCGCTGGAAGAGGCCTTTAGCCTCAAGGATCGTCTGGTTTTTATGGACTTCATTACGGATCGAGAAGAAAATGTATACCCTATGATCCCTGCCGGGGCTGGGCTTAACGAGATGATATTGGTATAAGACGATGCGGCATATATTATCAATTTTGATGGAAAACGAATCAGGTGCTTTGTCACGCGTCGCGGGGCTATTTTCTGCCCGAGGTTACAATATTGAGTCGCTGACAGTGGGGCCAACCGAAGAGGCCTCATTATCGCGTATGACCATAGTCACCAGCGGTTCTGATGAGATAGTTGAACAGATCAAGAAACAGTTGAATAAACTGATTGATGTGGTCAAATTGATAGATCTGTGTGAAGGCAAGCACATAGAGCGTGAACTGATGCTGATTAAATTAAAGGCCTCTTCACATGAGCAACGTGAGGAATATAAGCGACTGACTGAAATATTTTCAGGCCGTATTATCGATGTAACAGCTGATCTGTATACCATTGAATTATCAGATACCAGCGAACGCATTGAATCCTTTGTCGGTGCAGTGGATGCAAAATCAATTGTTGAAACAGTGCGCTCGGGTGTGACAGGTATAGCGCAGGGTGAACGAAGTCTTGTTTTATAGGCCTTATGATTAGTTCGAGACTAGGCAGAAAGTTTAAATTGAGTCATTTTGATATAACCAGGGAAAAGTAAGTAATGAATATTTTTTATGATAAAGATGCGGATCTATCCATTATAAAGGGCATGAATGTTGCTATTTTGGGTTATGGTTCACAGGGCCATGCTCACGCCAATAATCTAAAAGAATCAGGTGTCAATGTCGTGGTCGGATTACGTTCAGGATCGTCTTCTGCTCAAAAGGCTGAGGCGGCTGGTCTGACAGTGAAGGGTGTGATTGATGCTGTTTCAGGTGCTGACCTGGTTATGATCCTGGTGCCAGATGAACACCAGGCGAGTCTCTATCAGGATGTTATTGCCAAAAACATCAAGCAGGGTGGTATCCTTGCTTTTGCCCATGGTTTTAATGTTCATTATGAACAGATTGAACCACGTGCAGACCTTGATGTCATTATGGTAGCGCCCAAGGGGCCAGGTCACCTGGTTCGCTCTACCTATACGCAAGGTGGTGGTGTACCTAGTTTGATAGCTGTGTTCCAGGATGCCAGCGGTAAGGCCAGGGATATTGCGCTTTCATATGCCAGTGCTAATGGTGGTGGTCGCGCTGGTGTAATAGAGACTAATTTCCGTGAAGAGACAGAGACGGATTTGTTTGGTGAGCAGGCGGTTCTGTGTGGTGGTGCTTCGGCACTAGTTCAGGCCGGTTTTGAGACCCTGGTAGAGGCCGGTTACGCCCCTGAGATGGCCTATTTTGAGTGTCTGCATGAACTGAAATTGATCGTCGACCTGATGTATGAGGGTGGTATTGCCAACATGCGTTATTCGATCTCAAATACAGCTGAATATGGTGACCTGACCCGGGGTCCACGTGTAATAACGGATGAGACCAAGCAGGAAATGAAACGTATCCTGACCGAGATTCAGAATGGTGAATTTGCCCGTGAGTTTATTCTTGAGAATCAGGCCGGTGCCGCCACCTTGAAGGCCAAGCGGAGACTGGGTCGCGAACATCAAATCGAAGAAGTCGGTGAGAAGCTGAGAAGCATGATGTCCTGGATCAAGGACAATAAGATAGTTGATAAGTCCAAAAACTAAGGATTTGTAATGTCTGGGCCGGGGCAGTGGGTACAACTGCCCCGGCTTTTTTTATGGTGTTGAAAGATAATATTGCTATCGTGGGATATATTTTTTAACCTGCCTGCATGAGTAGAATAAATCAGCATCAATATTTCGCCCGTGAGGGGCGCCCCCTTTTTCTTGTCCTCTTTTTATTAACACTGTTACTGGATAAATTATTTGGGTTTTACTGGGGTTTACCAGTGCTATTGTTGTTACTCATTGCACTGTTTCTGTATCGAGACCCCCAGCGACAGATTCCGCCACTTCCACTCGCTGTTTTGAGCCCGGCAGATGCGCAGGTTGTCTATGTCAAAAAGGATATCGATCCCTATCTTAAGCGCCAGGCTATTCGCATACGATTACGGCTACACAGTTATGGGAGTTTTGGACTTCGAAGTCCCATAGAAGGTAAGGTTGCTGCGCAATGGGTTTTTCGGGAGCGATTAGGTGAAAAACCGCTTCATGTTGACGAACCTGTGAGTACTAACAAAGGTGTACACTATGTTGTACGTTTAACCACTGATGAGGACGATGAGGTAGTGATAGCACTGGAGATGCCGCATTGGTGGCAGCGGTTCCAATGTTTTGTCCAGGTCGGTGAAAGAATCGGGCAGGGTGGTCGTTGTGGTCGGTTACGATTTGGCGGCTTCATAGAACTTTTTATTCCTGATTCTTCTATATTGGAAGCAGGTCATCTTGATAATGTAGTTGCCGGCGTTTCTGTCCTGGCAAGGTTGAGGCATAGCTAGTGTCAAATGATAATTCGTTGAAAAATAATAATGGTCAACATCGCTCGCGTGGTATTTATTTATTACCGAATCTGTTTACCACAGCGGGCCTGTTTGCCGGCTTCTATGCCATTGTGGCAGCGATGGGTAATCGATTTGAGGCTGCGGCCATTGCAATCTTTATTGCCATGATTACAGATAGTATGGATGGTCGGATAGCGCGCATGACCAATACTCAAAGTGCCTTTGGTGTGGAGTATGACAGCTTATCCGATATGATAGCCTTTGGACTGGCCCCGGCATTGGTGATCTATGTCTGGTCACTATCGAGTCTGGGCAAGATTGGGTGGTTGGGCGCCTTTATCTATACCGCCGGGGCTGCCCTGAGGCTGGCCCGATTTAATACCCAAGTTGAGACGGTCAATAAACGTTATTTTCAGGGGCTTGCATCACCAGCTGCTGCCGCCCTGATAGCGGGTCTGGTGTGGGTTGGTCATGACTATGGCCTCGATCCTCGGCAATGGGCGTGGCCGGCATTGATCCTGACCGCCCTGGCAGGCACCCTGATGGTCAGTAATGTTCGTTTTCGCAGTTTCAAGGATATTGATCTCAAGGGTAAAATCCCTTTTGTTGCCCTGCTATTCATTGTGCTCGTATTTGTCTTTATCTCTATAGATCCGGCATTGGTCTTATTTGCCATGGCCTTGGTTTATGCGGCCTCGGGACCAGTGTTTAC
>CAZYTT010000033.1:4464-17167 GCA_964650235.1 uncultured Gammaproteobacteria bacterium
CATTGGTCTTATTTGCCATGGCCTTGGTTTATGCGGCCTCGGGACCAGTGTTTACACTAATATTTATTCGTCGTCGTAGAGCGGAAAAGGATAAGGACACGACTGCATCAGCTAGTGAAGTTATGGCAGAAACAGAGACCGCTGCGAGACCTGATGAGGACTCATCCAGGCCGGGTAGTTAGTTCCGCGGGTCTGGCGCATCTAGCTAGCCATTGAGTGGGGCCGCGGGTGCGTTCTGTTAGACTTTTGGTCTATCAGACTGTTGGACTGCTAGGGATTTAGCTCTGTTGGATGCATCTGACTGGTATTATCGAGCTCGGGATAATCCAGTGTGTAATGTAGCCCACGGCTCTCCCTGCGCTGTATGGCCGAGCGGATAATGAGTTCCGCTATCAGGGTCAGATTGCGAAGTTCAAGCAAGTCGCTGGTGATACGGAAGTTGCCATAATATTCCTCTATCTCCTGTTGCAGTAAGGCCGTTCTGCTGAGCGCGCGCTGAAGTCGTTTATTGGTTCGAACAATACCAACATAGTCCCACATAAATCGGCGTAATTCGTCCCAGTTATGGGAGACAACAACCTCTTCATCCGAATCCGTCACCCGACTTTCATCCCAGGGTGGAAGGGTCGGTGACTCGTCGATCGAGGCTATATTTTCCAGTATATGTTGGCCGGCGCTGTCGGCAAATACGATACACTCCAGCAGGGAATTGCTGGCCATTCGATTTGCCCCATGGAGTCCGGTATAGGCCATTTCACCTATGGCATAAAGGTGCTGAATATCGGTGCAACCATTGATATCGGTTATTACCCCACCACAGAGATAGTGTGCTGCTGGAACCACCGGTATAGGTTCATGGGTCATATCGTAACCTAGCTCCAGGCAGCGTTGTTGAATGGTGGGGAAGTGTTTATTGATAAACGCAGCCGGGTGGTGACTGATATCCAGGAACATGCACTCTGCACCCAGTCGTTTCATTTCGTGATCGATGGCCCGGGCGACCACATCCCGTGGGGCCAGCTCACCGCGTCGATCAAAGTTCTGCATAAAGGGACTGCCATCCGGGCGCAACAGACGGCCACCTTCACCGCGAACGGCCTCACTGACGAGAAAGGACTTGGCATCTGGGTGATAGAGGCAGGTCGGGTGAAACTGGATGAATTCCATATTGGCCACTCGGCACCCGGCGCGCCAGGCCATTGCAATTCCATCACCACTGGCGATGTCGGGGTTGCTGGTATAGAGATAGACCTTGCCGGCGCCACCGGTGGCCAAGGTGGTCATTTTGGCGCTAAAGGTCTTTATTTCGCCATTTTTACAGTCGAGCAGGTATGCGCCAAGGCAGGTATTACCTGGTTTCCCTAGTTTATGCATGGTTATCAGGTCGATAGCGATGTGATGTTCGAAGATATCTATATTAGGGTGTTCACGTGCCTGTTGCTCAAGGGTCTTTTCTACCATACGCCCAGTGGCATCTGCTGCGTGAATGATGCGCCGGTGACTATGGCCACCCTCACGTGTCAGATGATAGTCATATGAGCCGTCGGCCTGAGGTTCCTGGGTAAAATAGACGCCCTGATCGATGAGCCACTGGATGCAACGATTGGCATTATGGACTGTGTGCTTAACAATATCAGGGTTACACAGGCCTGATCCAGCAATCAGGGTATCGTTAATATGGGAATCGAGAGAGTCCTGTTCATCGCGAACAACAGAGATCCCGCCTTGGGCATACAGAGTGGCACTTTCATCAAGGGCGCTCTTGCTCACTAAAGCAATACGGAGGTGTTGGGCCAGGCGCAGAGCCAGACTTAGCCCAGCAGCACCGCTGCCAATTATCAGTAAATCATGTTTGATTGCTGTCATAATCCCCAGAAAAAGATAACTTGTTGATTTATAATTATTTATATTACACTAAGATAGGAAGTAGATGCTACCGATCTAGTATAGTATTCTGTCACAGTCGTAGGCTAGGTGAATACTATTCCTATTAAGAAATAATAAAAATATTTAAGGTTAATCCTGGAACTTACCTGCAGGGTTAGTGTCTACAGATGTGAGCAAGGTATTGCTCGTTGGAAATAAGGGGTCTGCCCGCATGGGCGAGAAGAATGTTGACCAGCAGCTTGTTGAACGCGTTCAGCGTGGAGATAAAAAGGCATTTGATCTGCTAGTCATCAAATACCAGAATAGATTGATTAAGTTAATATCTCGCTACGTCTATGACCCTGAAGAAGTGCTCGATGTTGCGCAGGAGGCGTTCATTAAGGCCTACCGAGCGTTGCCTGGTTTTAGGGGTGAAAGTGCGTTTTATACTTGGTTGTATAGAATCGCGGCTAACACTGCCAAAAACCACCTGGTTTCACGTGGGAGAAGGCCGCCAGGTATGGATATCGATATTGCTGATGCCGAGCATTTGCTCGGGGAATCAGATCTGAAGGAATATACAACCCCGGAAGGGTTGATGCGCAAGGATGAGATTCAGGAGGCAGTGGTAAAAGCGATGGATAAACTGCCGGAAGATCTGCGTACAGCTATTATGCTGCGCGAGCTGGATGGCTTGAGCTATGATGAAATTGCTGAAAAGATGCAATGCCCGGTAGGGACGATACGTTCCCGGATCTTCAGGGCGCGTGAAGCGATTCAGACCGCATTAGCGCCTTTGGTTGACTAAATGCCTATTTGGCTACGTTTGAGTGATATAACGGAGATACCTATGAGTAAACAAAAAGTCTCACTTTTTATGGATGGGGAAGCCAGTGAATTTGAATCTGTTAGTGTACTTAAGCAGATTAGTAAGGACTCATCATTAGAGCGCTGCTGGGCAGACTATCACATGATTGGTGATGTGCTCCGTAATGATTCCCCTGTCTCGATGTCATCAGGTTTTGTATCACGTTTGTCATCTGTCCTGGATGAAGAAATTTCTCCAGTTTCGAGACGTTATCGTTCTAATGATCGGACCGGTTTTGCCTTGGCTGCCTCGATTTCAGCCGTTGCACTGGTTGGCTTACTGCAATTTGGTCAGTCGGCTATTCAGGCAAGTACCTCACCGTCACAATATGAAACTAATATTCAGCTCCAGCAGATTGCCATGGCTAATGCCTTGCAGGATGATGTTAATGACAGTACCGTTAATTTTGAAATGAGCAATCAGACGGTAGCCTACGCCAGTTTTGAGGGCCAGGCTGTTAATAATGTCCCGGATACGGCCAGCACTGGTGATGTTGAATCTTCGGTTTATGATTATCTGGTAAATTATAGTCAATATGCTGTTGCGGCTCCGCTGGCAGGTTCAATCTCAGAAGACAGTCTGCTGAGCTTTAACATTGATTAATTAGTCGATTTAACTATTTGAATTAAAGGTATATATAGGGCTGATTAAATTTTGCCCTCAACTGGAATTCAGTTTTAGGACTATCAAAAGGCAGTTTATACTGCCTTTTTTTATGCGCGGAAAAAATATCAGTTGGTCATTCATCTGAGCCTTGATAACCTCTGTTGATAACCCCATCTTAGATAAATGGTGTCATTTCGATGATTATAGAAGAAGCAGGGCGCGTGGTAGCACTCGAGGCAGATAGTGTCTGGGTTGTTACCCAGCGACGTAGTACCTGTAGTTCCTGTTCGGCGAATAAGGCCTGCGGCACCGGTATTCTTGCTCGTGCATTTTCAGCTGAACGACAGATCAAGATTAAGGTCCCCAATAGTGTCGATGCCAGAATAGGTGATGATGTTATTCTGGGCATTGATGACAGAGTGATGTTACGGGGTGCCTTGCTGATGTATCTGTTACCCTTGTTAGCCCTGTTATTTGGCGCATTTATTGCTAAAATTATTGCCGAAAACCTGTTGTTAGATGGGGCGGATCTGATATCCGCTCTGTCAGGATTGTCGGCTATGGTATTGGTGTTTGTCTATTTGCGACGTTATAACCATATGTTGGGATCGAAGGACCATTATCATCCACACATATTGCGTCTTGGCACTTAGGCTGTGTTGATCAGTACGATTGATATTAAAAGGGATAATTAATCATGTTCGCAGTAAAGTATTTTAAGCAGGGTATTATCGTTTTAACCTTGATGATGGTAGGGGCGACATCTGCCTATGCTGCCGCACAGCTACCCGATTTCACCCAGATGGTCGAAAAATATGCTCCTGCTGTGGTTAATATCAGTACTAAACAAAAACGTGGTATACCAGAAAAGAAATTTCATGGTTTGCCTCACGGTTTTGGTGGCCCGGATGGTGGTCCGGGGCGGGGTGGTTCAATAGATGATTTTTTACGCCGTTTTTTTGGGGAAGGTCCAGGTGGCGGCGATAGTGGAGAACCTGAAGCCGAGTCTTTGGGTTCAGGGTTTATTATCTCTGTTGATGGATATGTGCTGACCAATGCCCATGTTATTCAGGATGCCGATGAGATACTGGTTAGATTGAATGATCGACGTGAAGTAGAGGCAGAGGTTATAGGTACTGATAAACGCAGTGATATTGCCCTGCTGAAAATCGATGCCAGTGATTTACCGATTGTAAAAATTGGCTCACCAGTAGAGCTTAAAGTGGGTAGCTGGGTATTGGCTATCGGATCACCATTTGGTTTTGATCATACGGTCACGGCCGGGATTGTTAGCGCCAAAGGTCGGAACCTGCCGAATGAAAATTATGTGCCCTTTATCCAGACTGATGTAGCTATTAATCCAGGCAACTCGGGCGGTCCCCTGTTTAATCTCAAGGGTGAGGTAATTGGCATCAATTCACAGATCTATAGCCAGACTGGCGGTTTTATGGGGCTATCTTTTGCTATCCCGATTGATATGGCTATGAATGCGGTAGAACAACTCAAGGCAACCGGTCATGTCAGCCGTGGCTGGTTGGGCATCCTGATTCAGGATGTAACCCGTGAGCTGGCTGAATCGTTTGATATGCCACGTCCCATAGGTGCCTTGGTGGCAAAGGTGTTGCCGGATAGCCCGGCTCAACGTGCCGGTTTTAAGGTGGGTGATATTGTCGTTGAATTTAATGGACGCGAGGTGGGCAGTTCTTCAGCCTTACCGCCGATGGTTGGTGTCAGCCCGCTGGATGAGAACGCAAAGGTCAGGATTATTCGTGATGGCAAGTCCATTGAGCTGGGAGTAACTATTAGCGAGTTACCGGCTGAAGATGAAATGGATCTGGCAGATTCTGACTCTCAGGGTAATGGCGTAAATGTTAAACGTATAGGTATTAATATTTCAGATTTAACCGATGAGCAACGTAAACGCCTGGATGATGATATTAATGGTGGGGTGCTGGTTGATCTGGTTAAATCTGGTCCCGCGGCAAAGGCGGGAATTCATGAAGGCGACGTCATCACCAAGATTAATGGCGTTGATATAGATAATGCTCGCCAGTTTAAAGAGGTCGTAACTGATTTGCCCGCAGGCAAGTCTTTTCCTATACTTGTACACAGACGTAGTGGCCCGGTCTTTCTGGCGATTCGTATCAACGACGATTGAGAACGGTACATATTTTCCAGCTGAGCTGGTTTGATGAAGGGGGAGGTGTCAGGCCTCCCCCTTCGAATTTTTGGCATGCAACATTCTCATGAAGAATATCCGTAATTTCTCTGTAATCGCCCATATCGACCATGGTAAATCCACTTTGTCTGACCGACTGATACAGGTCTGCGGTGGGCTGACTGAGCGTGAAATGTCCGAACAGGTTCTGGATTCGATGGACCTGGAGCGCGAGCGCGGGATTACCATCAAGGCCCAGAGTGTCACCCTGGCTTATAAGGCCAATGACGGACAGGTCTATGAATTGAATTTTATTGATACCCCGGGCCATGTTGATTTTTCCTATGAAGTATCACGATCATTAGCTGCCTGTGAAGGGGCGCTGCTTGTTGTTGATGCCTCTCAGGGCGTTGAGGCTCAGACCCTGGCAAATTGCTATACCGCATTAGAGCAGGGCTTGGAGGTAGTACCGGTACTAAATAAGATTGATCTGCCGACGGCAGAGCCTGAGCGAGTCATTGAAGAAATTGAGGACATTGTCGGAATTGAGGCCATGGATGCTGTCAGGGTCAGTGCCAAGACCGGTGAGGGCGTTAATGACCTTCTGGAGGAGTTGATCGTTCGTATACCTCCACCACAGATAGATTTAGATGCACCGCTGCAGGCACTCATTATAGATTCGTGGTTTGATAATTTCCTCGGGGTAGTCTCCCTTGTCAGGGTTATGCGAGGGACATTATCGGCTCGTCAACCGGTGACAGTGATGTCGACGGGTACCAGTCATCTGGTAACACGTGTCGGCGTGTTTACGCCAAAGCCTATTGACCGTCCCACTCTGTCTTCTGGTGATGTTGGTTATGTTATTGCCGGTATCAAGGAGGTTGATGGTGCACCTGTGGGCGATACCCTGACCATGACGCGTGTACCTGCTGAAGAACCACTGGCCGGTTTTAAAGAGGTAAAGCCGCAGGTATTTGCCGGCTTATTTCCGGTTAGTGCTGATGATTATGAGGGTCTTCGTGATGCGTTGGCAAAACTTCGCCTGAATGATGCGGCGCTATTCTATGAACCCGAGACGTCACAGGCCCTGGGTTTTGGTTATCGCTGCGGCTTTTTGGGTATGCTGCATATGGAGATTGTCCAGGAGCGCCTGGAACGAGAATATGATCTTAATCTTATTACTACGGCACCCACCGTTATTTATGAGGTGCTGAATAATAAGGGTGATATCATCCTTGTTGACAACCCCTCACGCCTGCCCGAGCCTGGGCAAATTGCAGAAATTCGTGAACCCATTATCCAGGTTGATATCCTTGTGCCTCAGGCCCATCTAGGGCCGGTGATTACACTCTGTATAGAAAAACGTGGTGTACAGAAAAATATGCACTACCATGGCAAGCAGGTAGCAATTACCTATGAATTACCTATGTCCGAGGTTGTCATGGATTTTCATGATCGACTGAAATCGGTGAGTCGTGGATATGCCTCGCTGGACTATAGTTTCCTTCGTTTTCAGCCAGCAGATCTGGTTAAGCTGGATATATTAATAAATGGTGAGCGCGTTGATGCCCTGTCATTGATTGTGCATCGTAATAACTCGGCCTATCGAGGGCGCGAGCTGGCAGAGAAAATGAAAGAACTGATCCCACGGCAGATGTTTGATGTGGCTATTCAGGCAGCTATTGGCGCCCATGTTATTGCTCGTGAGACAGTTAAGGCACTGCGCAAGAATGTGACTGCGAAGTGCTATGGAGGTGATATTACGCGTAAACGTAAATTGTTAGAGAAGCAGAAGGCCGGTAAAAAACGGATGAAGCAGGTAGGCTCGGTAGAGATACCGCAGGATGCCTTTTTGGCTGTGCTACAGACAGGTAAAAAATAATGAATATAGATTTTCAGGCCTTTATGGTCATAGGGCTGGTTGTAACTGGCATTATCTGGGCTGTTGATCACTGGTTTTTCTCACACCAGCGTCAAATGCAGAATGTTGAGGCTAAAGAGCCAGTGCTGGTTGAATATGCCCGATCATTTTTTCCGGTTATATTGATCGTCCTATTGTTGCGCTCTTTTGTCGTCGAACCCTTCAGGATTCCTTCCGGCTCAATGATGCCAACGTTATTGAATGGTGATTTCATTCTGGTCAATAAATTCAGCTATGGATTACGGCTTCCTTTGCTCGGGACCAAGTTTATGGAGCTAGATGAGCCGGCACGTGGTGATGTCGTGGTCTTCAGATACCCGGGAGATCCGTCGATAGACTATATTAAGCGTGTTATTGGTCTGCCTGGCGACCACGTTACTTATGTACGTGATCGCCTGATCATTAATGGTGAACCGGTTGAACAAGTCGTCCAGGGGCGTTTTGCGGGTACTGGTGTTGCTATGGCTGCCAGTGGCGCCAGTCTTCGGGAGGAGGTTATCGGAGATGTTAAGCACAATATACTTGAAGATCCTCGACATTTTACGCGAGAAGGTGAATATACCGTTCCTGAGGGTCAATATTTTGTAATGGGTGATAATCGTGATAATAGTAACGATAGCCGCTTTTGGGGTACTGTCCCGGAGGATAACCTTGTTGGCAAGGCCTTTATGATATGGATGAACTGGGATAGTGTTGATGGCGGTGTTACCTGGAACCGGTTGGGTCAAAAAATCAGTTAAAGTGCCATTCGGGCAGTTTTTAGAGTACTAGATAATTAGTATTCTGAGGATCGGTATCCGGGGGAAAGGAAGATGATGTATATCACACAAAAACAATCAGGAATGTCGACATTTGGCTTTGGCCTGATGTTAGTCCTGATTACCTTTTTAACAGCGATAACCCTTAAGTTGATACCCGTTTATATCGAGCATTACTATGTGGTTCACTCGTTAGAGGCATTACAGAACAATGTAGATCCCCTCCGGGATAATGAAATTAAAGGCGATCTGCTTAAAAACTTTACGATCAATGATGTCGACAATGTCGATCGACAGCAGATTAAAATTAAGCACATCGCTGACAGGACGCGGGAAGTCAGCGTGCAATACGAGGTGCGTCGATCGATCATTGCTAATGTCGATGTCATTATTACTTTTTCCGATAGCGTTACATTAGTGGACTAGTTTTGGATAAGATTGAACAATTATCAAAAAGGCTAGATTACGCTTTTCAGGATCCGGAGCTGCTGCGACTGGCACTCACCCATCGCAGTGTTGGTAGCCAGAATAATGAGCGGCTGGAATTTCTTGGTGATTCACTGGTTAACTGTGTCATTGCCGATGCCTTGTTCAAACGCTTTCCCGCGGCGAGTGAAGGCGACCTGAGCCGGATGCGGGCGCATCTGGTTAAGGGGCAGACCCTGGCCGAGGTTGCGCTGGAATTATCTGTGGGGGATTTTTTAATCCTTGGGTCAGGTGAGTTAAAGAGCGGTGGGTTTAGGCGTAATTCAATTCTTGCTGGGGCGATGGAGGCGATATTTGGTGCCGTGTATTGCGATGCAGGTTTTATTGCCGTAGAAAACCTGATCCTGTCATTGTATAAACTGCGCCTGGATGATGCCTCGATAGAGACAATGAGCAAGGATCCCAAGACGCGCCTGCAGGAGTTTTTACAGGGGCGACGTATGGCGCTGCCTGAGTACAATGTCGTGGCGGTTGAAGGTAAGGATCATAAACAGTTATTTCGGGTTGAATGTACCATTAGCAGTCTGGATCAGCCGGTGCTTGGCAGCGGACGTAGTCGCAGAAAGGCCGAACAGGATGCGGCCGAAATCACCCTGAAACAATTAGAAAAAAATATTAACTGACAGTGTACAATAGCGTGATCTATTCACTTTTCGTATACAGTCACTGATGATAAACCCACCTGAAACCAGTAAAACAATCCCTTGCGGCTATATAGCCATAGTTGGTCGTCCCAATGTGGGCAAGTCTACTTTGATGAATCGTGTGCTGGGGCAGAAGATAAGTATTACCTCGCGCAAGCCTCAAACAACGCGTCATCGTATTCAGGGGATTAAAACGACGAAGTCGGCCCAGATGATTTTTGTTGATACCCCCGGGTTGCATCATGGGGGGAAACGTACCATGAATCGTATGATGAACCGTACCGCCATTGACTCAATTACAGATGTTGATGTGGCCCTGTTTGTTATAGAGGCGCAACGCTGGACCGATGAAGATCAATCTATATATGATCGACTCAAGTCGATAACTGCACCGGTTATACTGGTCATCAACAAGATTGATCAGGTTAAAGAAAAAGATAAGCTACTTGATCAGATAGTTGAATTGACCAGAGATAACATCTTTGCCGAAGTGTTGCCGTTATCTGCAACGACGGGTAATAACCTGGACCGGCTGGAAACGGTTGTTCAATAGTATTTACCAAGCTCAATCCCCTTTTATCCCGAGGAACAGGTAACCGATCGAAGTGAACGCTTTATTGCTGCCGAATTGATTCGTGAAAAATTAATGCGGCGCCTGGGCCAGGAGCTCCCTTATGCCCTGGCTGTTGAGATAGAGCAATTTGTCGAAGATGGAAAGCTGCTGCGAATTCATGCCCTGATCTGGGTCGAGCGTGATAGTCAAAAGGCAATTGTTATAGGCAAGAACGGAGAGAGTCTGAAATCGATAGGCAAGCAGTCGCGTATTGATATGGAGAATATTTTTGGTCGCAAGGTTTTTTTACAAATGTGGGTCAAGGTGAAAGACAAATGGGCTGACGATGACCGGATGCTCAAGGGACTAGGTTACAGCGATTAAGCTAGCAGTCTGTTGAAAAAGTCTCAGTTGAGCGTAAGACAAGGCGAAAACCGGCGAGAAAACGGTGTTTACATACTAGGGAAGCTCTTACATGGACACCGCCCGTATGCCAAGTGAAATTTGAGCTGATTATAATACCGGATTGTGCTGCATGTGTCTGTTATCATCAGACGGCTAGTGCATGCCAATGTCAGATAAATAGACCATGACAAACCATGCCCGCATAGAGTGTCAACCTGCTTATATACTTCATACTCGTCCCTATAGAAATACCAGCCTGATCATCGAAGTCTTTAGCCGGGATTACGGTCGTGTTGGGCTGGTAGCCCGGGGCGTACGAAGTGCGCGTTCACGACGGTCATCGCAACTATTACCCTTTAAGCGACTACTGCTGTCCTGGCAGGGGCGGGGTGAATTAAAGACACTGACAGCAACTGATGTTGAGGGACGACCGTGTTGGTTGAGCGGGAATGCCCTGATAAGTGGCCTCTATAGCAATGAGCTGATCATCAGGCTATTACAGCGTGATGACCCCCATCCGGTGCTTCTGCAATATTACGAGGATTTTCTCGCTGCCCTGAATCGGTTACAGCTGGCTGAGTTCTCCGCTAGGGCAGAGATGGAACTGATTCTGCGACGATTCGAAAAAAACCTGTTACAGGAACTTGGCTATGGACTGTCGTTAGAGCAGGATGCCCGTAGCGGTCTAGCTATAGATGCAAGCTATCGTTATCACTATTTTTTTGATGAAGGCCCGGTCCGTTGTTTACAGGTGTCGAGCAATAGTTTTACTGTAAGTGGGGCAACGCTATTGGCGCTGGCACGTGATGAAGTGCTTGGTGATGATGCCAGGCGTGAGGCCAAGTATTTAATGCGTCATGCACTGGCCCAGCATCTTGATGGTAAGCCGCTGAATAGTCGACGGCTTTTTCATACCGGACGATCGATATCGTAGACAACGGGTAACTAAGGCTACACGTCTGTTATGGTCCCCGCTATAATCAGCTCTTCGACGCTAATCAATTATTAATCTAACCTGAGGTACACTGATGAATCGGCTTCTGCTGGGTGTCAATATTGATCACATTGCAACATTACGCCAGGCGCGTGGTACGCGATATCCCGATCCTGTACAGGCGGCCATTGAGGCAGAGCAGGCCGGGGCGGACGGTATCACACTGCACCTGCGTGAAGATCGCCGTCACATCCAGGACCGGGATGTATTTGTACTCAAGGATATTCTGCAGACCCGTATGAATCTGGAGATGGCGGTGACTGATGAGATGGTGGCAATTGCCGAGCAGGTGTGCCCGGAATTTTGCTGTCTGGTACCAGAACGTCGTGAGGAACTGACAACAGAAGGTGGGCTCGACGTTGCCGGGCAGGTATCCAGGATCAAGGGCGCATGCCAACGGCTCGCGGATGCCGGTGTCCTGGTCTCGCTCTTCATCGATGCTGATCCCAGACAGATCGAGGCAGCTAGTGCCTGTGCCGCACCCTATATAGAGATCCATACCGGTCACTATGCTGATCTGACTGATCCGGTTTCGTGCAATGCTGAGCTCCAACGGATAATTGATGCAGCAAAGCTAGCCACTGATGCCGGATTGAAGGTCAATGCCGGACATGGTCTGCACTATCATAACGTCAAGGCCATTGCTCAAATTCCCCAATTGATTGAACTGAACATTGGTCATTCCATTATTGCCAGGGCCCTGTTCAGCGGTCTGCAGGTCGCAGTGAGCGATATGCGGCAATTAATACTGGAGGCACGTGTTTGATGGCCGGTACCTATGGTATTGGTACCGATATCGTTCAGGTCAAACGCATTGCTGCCGGGCTTGATCGCTTTGGTGACAAGTTCGCCCGACGTATATTGGCTGATTCGGAATATCAGACCTATCAGCATAGCGCCCGGCCGATACATTTCCTCGCCAAGCGTTTTGCGGCCAAGGAGGCAGTATTAAAGGCCCTGGGCCTGGGGATGCGTGATGGCCTGAGTTTTCGCCAGATAACCGTAGCTAATAATGGAATGGGTAAACCACAGCTTAGTTTTACCGGCAGGGCAGAGCAGTATTGTGCCCAGCAGGGCATCAGGACGTGCCATCTCAGTATCGCTGATGAACAGGAGTATGCGATAGCATTCGTGACACTAGAGACCTGAAATCAGTAACGTGTGTTTGATTATTAGCTAATTTGACTTAATTTAAGCGTTACACCTATAATACCTTGTAAGTCTCAAATATGTTGTTATAATGCTTCCTTCTTATCGGTGCGGGGTGGAGCAGTCTGGTAGCTCGTCGGGCTCATAACCCGAAGGTCGTTGGTTCAAATCCGGCCCCCGCTACCAATTTCCCTTTATATTACAATAAGTTATATGTGGCTTTTTTGTGTCTGATTTGCGCATATAATCTCTGTGCCCACATTGTGCCCATTTTGTGCCCATTTCGTGCCCAAAC
>CAZYTT010000034.1:0-16422 GCA_964650235.1 uncultured Gammaproteobacteria bacterium
TATTGCTGTTATCCTATTGTAAAACATAGGCTTAGGTCAATTTCAGGGTCGACTAGTTAAAATAGCGAGAACTTAAATTAACCCAGCGCTATCAATCTACTGAAATTAATCGCCACCAGCAGCCTATCGTTTATGTTGTTAAAAAATACATCAGAAAACCTGTGAGTACTTAACAACCGGATGTGGTCAGTTTGGAAGAGACTGGCTAGATATATTTAATAGCCAGTATCTCAAATTCGCGTATACCACCAGGAGCCTGAACAGAAGCAATATCACCCTCTTCCTTGCCTATCAATGCCCGAGCAATTGGTGAACTAACAGATATTCGATTCAACTTGATGTCAGCCTCATCTTCTCCCACGATTTGATAGCTTACTTCCTCTCCCGTCTCTTCATTGGAAAGATCAACCGTAGCACCAAAGACAATTTTTCCACCAGGGTTCAATTTAGTAACATCGATAATCTGGGCATTACTTAATTTACCCTCTATATCAGCAATGCGCCCTTCAATAAAACTCTGCTGTTCACGTGCAGCATGATATTCTGCATTTTCCTTCAGATCACCATGTTCTCGAGCTTCAGCGATAGCCTGAATTACCTTTGGGCGTTTTTCACCCTTTAATTCCTTGAGTTCAACGCGCAGACTTTCAGCACCAAGTGCCGTCATTGGGAACTTATTCATCTTTCCAACTCCTGATGAAGATTTTGTAAACGATGCACTTCATTTTCATTTAATTTTTGTAATGCCATACAGGTTACCTTTGCAGCCGCCATAGTAGTGGTATAACTAACCTTGTGTTGCAAGGCCGAACGACGAATTTCATATGAATCTGCCAGTGCCTGACGACCCTCAGTGGTATTAACAATCAGATCAATCTCATCATTCTTTAACATATCAACTATATGCGGCCGCCCTTCGCCAACCTTATTGACTCTGGCGCATTCAACACCCGCCTGCTCCAGCACCAGCGCCGTACCCTGGGTAGCGACAAGATCAAACCCCTGGACTATCAATGATCGAGCAACCTCAATTGCATCGGGTTTATCAACGTCACGCACACTGATAAAGGCGCGACCACTGGCAGGCAGATATACACCAGCGCCAAGCTGTGCTTTGGCAAAGGCCTCTGCAAAACTACGTCCAACCCCCATCACTTCACCGGTCGACTTCATCTCGGGACCAAGTACAACATCAACACCAGGGAATTTAGCAAAGGGAAATACAGCCTCTTTAACCGAATAATAATCCGGTACTATTTCTTTAGTGACGCCCTGTTGAGCTAAAGTTTTCCCCGCCATACAACGAGCACCAATCTTGGCCAGGGAATGGCCACAGGCCTTGGAGACAAAGGGTACTGTACGTGATGCCCGTGGATTGACCTCCAGCACATAGATATCTTCACCCTTGACAGCAAACTGGACATTCATAAGGCCTATTACGCCGAGCTCAAGAGCCATCTGATTAACCTGAACCCGAATGCGATCCTGCACCTCTTCAGGCAGACTATAAGGAGGTAGTGAACACGCCGAATCACCGGAGTGAACACCGGCCTGTTCAATATGCTCCATTATGCCGCCGATAACGACATCGCTACCATCACAGACCGCATCAACATCAACTTCAATAGCATCATTTAGAAAGCGATCGAGTAATACTGGAGCATCATTAGAGACCTGAACGGCCTCTCGCATATAGCGTCTCAGGTCCTCTTCAGCATATACAATCTCCATCGCCCGACCACCAAGCACGTATGAGGGACGAACGACCAGTGGATAACCAATCTCATCAGCGGAGGCAACCGCCTCTTCATCGCTCCGTGCCGTTTTATTCGGTGGTTGCTTTAATCCCAGGCGCTGAATGAGTTGCTGAAAACGCTCGCGATCTTCTGCCAGATCTATAGCCTCAGGACTGGTGCCAATAATAGGTGTCCCTGCCTTCTCCAGGGCGCGCGCCAGCTTTAAAGGTGTCTGACCACCATACTGCACGATGACACCGCTTGGATTTTCCAGGTCGATAATCTCGAGCACATCTTCAAGGGTAAGCGGCTCAAAATACAGGCGATCCGAAGTATCATAATCAGTCGAGACAGTCTCAGGGTTACAGTTGACCATGATAGTTTCATAACCATCTTCACGCAGTGCCAGGGCGGCATGAACACAGCAATAATCAAACTCAATGCCCTGACCTATCCGATTTGGCCCACCACCCAGAACAATAATTTTTTCTTTATCACTAGGCGCGGCTTCGCACTCCTCGTCATAGCTGGAATAGAGATAAGCCGTCGTCGAGGCAAATTCTGCAGCACAGGAATCAACGCGTTTATAGACCGGGCGGACATTGTGATGATGGCGCTGGGCGCGTACCGCATTCTCTTCACAATTTAATAACTGTGCCAGACGGGCATCAGCAAAACCCTTGCGCTTCAGGGTGCGTAACATAGATGCATCCAGTGAAGACAATGACTGTTCTTTTAGTGACTGCTCGGTCGTAATTAAATCTTCGATCTGACTCAAAAACCAAGGATCGATACGGCTGTGCTCATGAATCTCAGCCAGCGTCACCCCCGCTCTAAAGGCATCACCAACATACCAGAGACGCTCTGATCCTGGAATGCGTAATTCCTGCCGAATGCGAGACATGGACTGATCGTCAATATGACATATCTTTTCATTGAGGCCATCAACCCCGGTTTCAAGCCCACGTAAGGCCTTTTGCAATGACTCCTGAAAATTACGTCCTATGGCCATAACCTCACCCACAGATTTCATCTGTGTCGTCAACCGGGCATCAGCAACAGGAAACTTTTCAAAGGTAAAGCGGGGTATCTTGGTAACGACATAATCAATCGTTGGCTCAAATGATACTGGCGTAACGCCACCAGTTATTTCATTACGTAATTCATCCAGCGTATAGCCAACGGCTAGCTTGGCCGCTACCTTGGCAATCGGAAAACCGGTAGCCTTGGAAGCCAGGGCAGATGATCGTGACACGCGCGGGTTCATCTCGATAATAACCAGACGGCCATCATCTGGATTCACAGCAAACTGGACATTAGAACCACCGGTATCAACACCGATCTTGCGTAATACCGTCAGTGAGGCATTACGCATTATCTGATATTCCTTGTCCGTCAGGGTTTGTGCGGGAGCAACCGTTATCGAATCACCGGTATGAACACCAAGCGGGTCGAGGTTTTCGATCGAACAGATAATAATGCAGTTGTCAGCACTATCACGTACCACCTCCATTTCGAATTCTTTCCAGCCGAGCAGGGATTCTTCTATCAGCAACTCACGGGTGGGAGATAGTTCCAGACCGCGCTCACAGATTTCGATAAATTCTTCGCGGTTGTACGCTATTCCGCCTCCACTGCCACCCATAGTAAAAGATGGACGAATAATCGTCGGGTAGCCAATAGATGCCTGGACCTGAAAAGCCTCCTCCATACTATGGGCAACGGCGGCTCGTGGTGACTCCATACCGATATCATCCATAGCGCGACGAAATCGGTCGCGATCCTCAGCCATATCAATTGCATCCTGAGTGGCGCCTATCATCTCAACACCAAACCGCTCCAGCACACCCTCTCGGGCCAGGTCCAGTGCACAGTTAAGTGCTGTCTGACCACCCATTGTAGGTAGTACTGCGTTTGGCCGTTCCTGCTCGATTATTCGCGCAACTGTCTGCCAATGAATGGGTTCGATATAGGTAGCATCGGCCATACCCGGATCAGTCATAATCGTGGCAGGATTAGAATTAACCAGGATGACACGATAACCCTCTTCACGCAGGGCCTTACAGGCCTGAGCACCGGAGTAATCAAATTCACAGGCCTGACCTATCACAATAGGCCCTGCCCCTATAATTAATATACTTTTTATATCAGTTCGTTTCATTTTTTGTACGCTATTGCGGAGCCTTAGGCACAGCTGTGCATCAACTCAATAAAGTGATCAAATAATGGAGCGGCGTCCTGGGGACCAGGACTTGCTTCAGGATGCCCCTGAAAACTGAAGGCCTTTTTATCAGTGCGGTGTATACCCTGGAGTGAATCATCGAATAATGACCGATGAGTAGCCCTTAAATTGTCAGGCAGGCTGGTCTCGTCAACTGCAAACCCATGGTTTTGACTGGTAATAATAACGCGATGTTTGTCTATATCGAGCACCGGATGATTGGCACCATGGTG
Source organism: uncultured Gammaproteobacteria bacterium (assembly GCA_964650235.1). Classification (GTDB taxonomy): domain Bacteria; phylum Pseudomonadota; class Gammaproteobacteria; order SZUA-140; family SZUA-140; genus CAZYTT01. The sequence continues at coordinate 4,191 of CAZYTT010000034.1, forward strand.
ACCAAATTTCATTTTTACTGTGCTGGCACCGCTAGCCAAGGCCAATAATTGATGGCCAAGACATATGCCAAATACCGGGATATCGGCCTGGAGAATCTGTTGTATCGCATCTATAGCGTAATCACAGGGCTCAGGATCACCAGGCCCATTGGAGAGGAAGACCCCATCAGGATTCATGGCCAGGACTTCAGTCGCCGGGGTTCTTGCCGGGACAACGGTTACATCACAACCACGATCCACCAGTATGCGCAGAATATTACGTTTGACACCATAGTCATAGGCCACGACCTTGAATCTTGGTTCTTGCTGTTCAACAGCGCCAGTGAGTGACCAGCTTGATTGTCGCCACTGGTATGGCTCTGAAGTGGTTACTATCTGGGCCAGATCCAAGCCTTGAAGCCCGGGAAAAGACCGTGCCATGGCAACAGCCTCATCGGGGTCAATATTATCTCCACCCCAGATACAGGCATTTTGCGCCCCCTTTTCCCGTAACAACCGGGTCAACTGTCGGGTATCAATATCAGCAATACTGACCACATTGCGTTGTTGCAGATACTGTTGCAGAGTAGACAGTGAGCGAAAATTACTGGACAGCACGGGTAGATCTCGAATGACCAGACCGCTGATCACGATATTAGCCGCCTCTTCATCTTCGTCATTGGTACCGGTATTACCGATATGAGGATAGGTCAGGGCAACAATCTGCTGGCAATAGGAAGGGTCAGTGATAATTTCCTGATATCCAGTCATCGCCGTATTAAAAACGACTTCACCGACAGCCTGCCCTGCAGCACCGATTGAACGACCATGAAACAAGGTACCATCCTCGAGTGCAAGTAGTGCTGGCTGATACAATGCTTCCCTCCCGTCAGATACACAAAACGGGAGTCATTAAATATGACGCCCGTCTAAATTTTTGTTGCCCAAATTTGCCGTCACTGTGTGGCACGAGAATTTGGTTAAGTTCTATTGAAACAAAATTTTATCCCAGCATGAACTCTATGTCCATGACGTTCCGTCATTGAATAGCGCCATATCTACTTTATTGGATCAATTGACACTCACTCAATCCTTGAGGTTTAGAACATCCTGCATATCATACAGTCCTGGTTCACGTGCCAGCAACCACTGTGCTGCACGCACCGCACCAGGGGCAAAGGCCATGCGACTGGAGGCCTTATGTGTAATCTCAATCCGTTCACCCTCACCCACAAACATTACGGTATGATCACCGACAATATCACCAGCACGGATGGTCTCAAAACCTATCGTATAACGGTCTCGCTTACCGGTAATACCCTGACGTCCGTAGACAGCACATTCATTGAGATCACGCCCCAGGGCATCGGCAACCACTTCCCCCATACGCAGGGCGGTACCTGACGGTGCATCGACCTTATTGCGGTGATGAGCCTCAATTATCTCGATATCGACATCATTACCCAGCACTCGAGCTGCCATTTCCAGCAGTTTCAGACAAATATTGACACCGACACTCATGTTTGGCGCTAGGACGACCGGAATTTCTGTGGCCGCCTGGTGGATTGTGGCCAGTTGCCCAGCGTCAAACCCTGTTGTCCCGATAACAATACATTTTCCAGCAGACCGGGCAATCGCAACATTTGCCAATGTTACCTGGGACTGCGAAAAGTCAATGATGACATCAAAATCGTTGAGTACTGAGGTCAAATCACCAACAACCTGAACCCCGTTTCTGCCGATACCAGCCAACTCCCCGGCATCACTACCCAGCATACTGCTATCCGGGCGTTCAGTAGCCGCACCTAATTCAATATCCTCGGCCTCGGCACAGGCGGCAATAATATTTCGCCCCATCCGTCCGCTGGCCCCAATAACAGCCACTCTATTCACTTTGCTATCACCGTTTTAATTCATTATAAAATATCTGAAAAAACTTGATCAGGATTTCAGGTCATCAAAAAAGCTTTTTACGCCATCCAACCAGGAATGAGACTTCGGGCTATGCTTTTTATTACCCGTCAGCAGACTCTCTTCAAAATTCTTCAATAGCTCTTTTTGATCACTACTCAGATTTACCGGCGTCTCGACTAGCACCCGACACATTAAATCGCCTTTATGACTGTCGTGAACTGAACTAACCCCTTTACCCTGTAAACGAAACATCTTGCCCGTCTGGGTGCCGGATGGAATCTTTAGTTTTACCCGGCCATCCAGTGTGGGCACATCTATATCACCACCTAATGCCACAGTGGTGAAACTAACCGGCATCTCACAATAGAGATTATTACCATCGCGAGTAAATAAAGGGTGTTCCTTAATATTGACCTGCACATAGAGATCACCGGCCGGACCACCATTTTCACCGGCCTCCCCTTCACCACTCAGGCGAATCCGATCACCGGTATCAACACCCGCAGGGATCTTGACAGACAGCGTCTTATTTTCCTGTACACGGCCATGACCATTACAACTAGCACAGGGATCAGTAATCATCTTACCGCTACCCTGACAACGCGGACAGGTCTGCTGGACCGAAAAGAATCCCTGCTGAATTCTGACCTGACCCTGACCTGCACAAGTCGTACAGGTCTGTGGCGTGGAGCCTTTCTTGGCCCCGGTACCCTCACAGGCTTTACAGGTAATCTGGGTTGGCACCTGAATCTTGACGGTCTTACCCTGCACCGCCTCTTCCAGCGTCATACTCAGGTCATAGCGCAAATCCGAACCCCGATGGGCCCGACTTCTGGATGAGCGGCCACCACCAAAGATATCGCCAAAAACGTCTTCAAAAATGTCCCCAAAACCACCTCGAGCACCACCACCAGCGCCCATTGACGGGTCAACACCGGCATGACCAAACTGGTCATAGGCGGCACGCTTCTGGGCATCGGTTAATATTTCATAGGCCTCTTTGGCCTCTTTGAAACTGGCTTCGGCCTCGGCATTATCGGGATTACGATCAGGATGATATTTCATCGCCAGTCGTCGATAAGCCTTTTTTAGTTCCGCCTCACTCGCATTGCGAGCGACACCTAATACTTCGTAATAATCCTTTTTTGACATAATGCTTTCTAAAATATCCTACTGTTCTTATACAAAAAGCGCGGGTGTGCGCCCGCGCTTTTCCTGACATCCGACCCGGACAAATTTCCAAGCCATATATACTGAATATGGTAACGATAATTTGCTTCGTTGTCCGACCTTATTTATCGTTTTCCTTGACCTCTTCAAATTCGGCATCAACGACATCATCCTGAGCCGCGGCTGAATCACCTTCAGCGCCAACATTACCAGCATCTGACTCGGATTTTTTCGCATAGGCGCGCTCTGCGATTTTGGCCGAGGCCTCAGTCAAAGCAGTGGTCTTGGCCTCAATGGCCTCTTTATCATCACCAGACAGTACTTCTTTGAGTTCAGCAATTGCTGTTTCAGCCTTGGCCTTCTCATCGGCATCCACTTCGTCACCAATTTCTTCAATGGATTTCTGCACCGCATGAATCATCGTGTCAGCCTGGTTGCGAACAGTCACCAGCTCCTGAAACTTACGATCTTCGTCAGCATGCGCCTCTGCATCCTTGATCATCTGATCAACTTCATCATCAGACAGGCCACTTGAGGCCTTAATGACAATCGACTGTTCTTTACCGGTAGCCTTGTCCTTGGCCGAGACATTCAGGATACCGTTGGCATCGATGTCAAAATTAACCTCAATCTGCGGCATGCCACGTGGTGCCGGAGGAATATCATTCAGATCAAAACGCCCCAGTGATTTATTGGCCGCTGCCTGCTCACGCTCACCCTGCAAGACATGGACTGTCACCGCTGTCTGGTTATCATCTGCCGTCGAAAATACCTGATTAGCCTTGGTTGGAATCGTAGTATTTTTCTCTATCAGCTTGGTCATTACACCACCCATCGTCTCAATACCCAGAGACAATGGCGTGACATCAAGTAAAAGGACGTCCTTAACATCACCACCCAGTACACCACCTTGAATCGCTGCACCAACAGCAACAGCCTCATCAGGGTTCACGTCCTTGCGTGGCTCCTTACCAAAAAAGTCTTTTACTTTTTGCTGAACCATCGGCATACGCGTCTGACCACCAACCAGAATGACGTCATCAATATCAGCCGCGCTAAGACCAGCATCCTTCAATGCAACCTTGCAGGGCTCAATGGAACGTGCAACCAGTTCTTCGACCAGTGATTCCAGTTTCGCACGGGTCAATTTAATGTTCAGGTGTTTCGGACCTGACGCATCGGCCGTAATATAGGGCAGATTAACGTCGGTCTGCTGACTGGATGACAGCTCGATCTTGGCCTTCTCTGCCGCCTCTTTCAGGCGTTGCAGGGCCAGCGGATCATTATGCAGATCAACTGTAGTGTCTTTCTTGAATTCATCGGAGAGATAATCGATCAAACGGGTATCAAAATCCTCACCACCGAGGAATGTATCGCCATTAGTTGACAGCACCTCAAACTGGTGCTCACCTTCTATGTCAGCAATCTCGATGATCGAGATATCAAAGGTACCACCACCCAGATCGTAGACCGCAATCTTGGCGTCGCCACGCTTTTTATCCATACCATAGGCCAGGGCCGCCGCTGTAGGTTCGTTAATGATACGTTTAACTTCCAGACCAGCAATCTTACCAGCGTCTTTAGTCGCCTGACGCTGAGAATCATTGAAATAGGCCGGTACAGTAATAACTGCCTCGGTTACTGGCTCGCCCAGAAACTCTTCAGCCGTCTTTTTCATCTTCATCAGCACACGGGCCGAGATCTCAGGGGCAGCCATTTTCTTACCTCTGGCCTCAACCCAGGCATCACCATTATCGGCCTTGATAATCTTATAGGGCACCAGCTTGATATCACGCTGGACAACCTCTTCATCAAAACGACGCCCAATCAATCGTTTGATGGCAAACAGTGTATTCGCAGGGTTGGTCACAGCCTGTCGCTTGGCAGCCTGACCTACAAGTACTTCATCATCATCGGCATAGGCAACTATAGAGGGTGTAGTTCGCCCGCCTTCACTGTTCTCGATAACACGAGGCTTATCACCTTCCATTATCGAGACACAGGAGTTGGTCGTACCCAGGTCAATTCCAATAATCTTCGCCATGATTTAAATCTCCATTATGTATTTCTTAAAATCTGTATCTGCTGGGATTAAATTCCCGTTCTGGTCTATATATGGGGGCTGAAACAGGTCTTTCAAGCCATTAATGTCAATTAAGTTCAATCAATTGCATCTATAACGCTGACTGTTTATTGCTAGCGCCCGTTATTTGGCAACAACGACCATCGCTGGTCTGATCAATCGATCATTGAGCAGGTAGCCCTTCTGGAACACTGTCAGAACGGTATTAGAGGCCACCCCCTCATCGGCAGGCTGAGTTGTCATTGCCTGATGAAATTCGGGATCAAAAATCTGACCCACCGGATTGACCTCCGCCAAACCAAACTTGGCTACGGCATCGGCAAACATCTTCAGGGTCATCTCCATACCTTCGCGGACCTTTTCCAGCTCAGCCTCCTGGCCTTCATTGGCAGCCAGTCCCATCTCGAGACTGTCCTTAATAGGTAACAATTCGCGCACAAATTTCTCCAGACCAAACTTGTGGGCACTTTCCAACTCCCGTTCTGAACGCCGTTGCATATTGGTCATTTCCGCTTTGGCCCGCAGCAATTGATTCCAGTAGTCATCCGCCTTGGCTTCGGCGTCCTGAAGCGTTAGCAACAACTCTTCCGTTGACATCTGCGCCCGATCAGTAGCGCCTGATTCAGACTGATCAATCTCAGTCTCAGTATCCTGATTCTGATCGTCAACGGCCGCTTCATTACTCTCGTCAACCGTTACCTGTTCATCAGATTGCTGCTCTTTTACCATCTTGGACTCCTAATAAACTGAATTTGTAGTGGATTATAGGGGCAGATGAGTCATATTCAAGTCGATTCATGGAATACTTACCCAATCAGTTTTACCTACGGGAGACAATTGCCGTACTTATCGACCTGCAATCCCTACCATAATAGACTGGCTTTCATTCTCATCGCATGGTAATTTCTTCTAAATCATTACGTTATATCCAACACCTGCAAACGAGCGCTACGGCATGAATAACAAAGAATTCAAATCCATTGGCCTGATTGGAAAACACAATAGTCAGGGTGGCGGTGAATTCATTACCACGCTGATCAATTTTCTGGCAGCGCAAAATATCGATATCACCCTGGATGATAATTGTGCCGGCATGATTGGCGACACGGATATCAAGATCTCCAGTCGTTCAGAGATTGGCCAGAACTGTGACCTGGCCATCGTCATTGGTGGTGATGGCTCATTGTTGAATGCCGCCCGCGAGCTTGCCGACAGCGATACACCGCTTGTGGGCGTCAACCTGGGGCGACTGGGCTTTCTTGCTGATATATCACCTGCCGATATTGAACAGAGCATGGCTGAAATCCTGGCTGGTCAATATATACTCGAAGAACGTTTCCTGCTGGATTGCCGTATCAGTGGCCAGGATGGCGCGCAAAGACACAAAAGCTATGCCGTCAATGAGGTCCTGACGCATAAATGGAACGTGGCCCGCATGATTGAGATGGAGACCTATATCAACGGTCATTTCGTCCATCGTCAACGCTCTGATGGTCTGATCATATCAACCCCGACAGGTACCACAGCCTATGCCCTGTCTGCTGGCGGGCCCATTGTCTATCCAACACTAAACGCCATAACCATAGTCCCTATCTGCCCTCATACGATGAGCAATCGGCCCATTGTGGTTGATGGTGACAGTAATATCGACATCATTGTCGTCGATAGTGACAACGACAATGTCCGCATTACCTGCGATGGCCAGGTGCCGTTTCGACTGGAGAAAGATGAATGCCTGCAAGTAAGGAAGGCAAAACGCCCCCTGCGTTTAATCCATCCCACCCAGCATAATCACTTTCATATCCTGCGCGCCAAATTACAGTGGGCAGAGCCGCCAAAAGGCTGACTAGGTCCAGAGCATGCTTAAACATCTTTATCTTCGTGATTTCGCCATAGTTGATACCTTGAACATCGATCTCAATCACGGCCTGACTGTACTGACCGGTGAAACTGGAGCGGGAAAATCTATTGTTATTGATGCCCTGGGACTGATTTTGGGCGACCGAGCGGAGAGCGGTCTGGTAAGACAGGGCTGCGAGCGCACCGAGATCAGCGCCTCCTTTGACCTCGACAGCACGCCCCCAGCAGCCATCTGGCTAGCCAGTAATGAACTCGACAATGATGACGAGTGCCTGCTAAGACGCACAATTAGTGCTGAAGGACGATCCAGGGGATGGATTAACGGGACACCTGTCACCCTTCAACAATTACGTAGCCTGGGCGAATTACTGGTCGACATTCATGGCCAACATGAGCATCAAAGTCTGCTCAAGCGTGACCAGCAACGTATGCTTCTGGACAACTTCGCCAGTCATGAGAAGCCCTTGACTGGCGTCCGTGATGCTTACCGAAAATGGCAATTACTACAGGATGAACGCGAACAACTAACCCACGCCAGTCAACATGCAGACCGTCTGGAGCTACTGCGATTCCAAGTAGATGAACTCGACAATCTGGACTTACACCCCGAAGAAACCCAGGCCCTCGATACCGAATATAAACGGCTGGCCAACGCCGATCGACTGGTTGAAGGTTGCCAGCAGGTTATGAATATCCTTCAGGGTGATGTGACCTCTGTTACCAGCGCACTTACTCAAGGCATCAACATTCTAGAGACCTTACAGTCTAACGATCCATCCCTGACCACTATTAATGAACTATTAAATAGTGCTGCTATTCAGATTGACGAGGCCCACAGCGAACTACGCCATTATCTTGATGGCCTGTCAGTTGACCCCCAGCGATTACAGGAGATTAATGAACGCCTCGGATTGATCCATGATATTGCCCGTAAGCACCGGATCAATGCCCGTGAGTTACCCGGTCACCAGAGCGAACTCAGGAAGGAACTCGATAACCTCGAATATGCCGAACAGCGTCTACTGACCCTTGACGCCGAAATAGATACTGCCGCCGCAAATTATCATACAGCCGCCAGAAAACTGAGCAAATCACGACTAAAATATGCCCGAACACTGGGGGAACAGGTCACTGCTACCATGCAACCCCTGGGGATGCCCGGTAGCCAGTTCGTCATTAATATAGAGCCCCAGGAAAAATTCTCTGTCCATGGCATGGATCGGATTGAATTCAGGGTCGCCACTAACCCAAAACAACCGCTAAAACCCCTGGCCAAGGTCGCATCGGGTGGAGAACTTTCACGTATCAGCCTGGCTATACAAGTTATAACCGCCACTGATTCCCGTATCCCCACCCTGATATTTGATGAGGTCGATGTCGGTATCGGTGGTGGAATCGCCGAAATTGTTGGTCAAAAACTACGTCAATTAGGGGCAACCAGCCAGGTACTCTGTGTCACTCATCAACCCCAGGTAGCCGCCCAGGGGCATATTCACCTGTTGATCAATAAAAGCCATCAGGATGAGTCGACCAACACGCAGGTTGAACTACTCAATGTTGAACAACGACAACACGAAATCGCACGTATGCTGGGCGGCCTCAAGATTACTCGGCAGACACTTGCCCATGCCCAGGAGATGGTACAGCGTGCCAACTCCAGCAGGGATGAATCACTCACTGTTTAGTCAGAGCTAACCATAATCAGGTTTTACAATCCTGGCAGATACCATAGATGTACAGGGCATGATCAGTCATCTCGTAACCGGCACGTTCCGCAATCTCACGTTGTCGACGCTCAATGGTTTCATCAACAAACTCATCGACTCGGCCACACTTGACACAGAGGATATGGTCATGATGCTCACCTTCATCTAACTCAAACACCGAGTGACCTTCAAAGTGATGACGATTGACCAGACCGGCGCTCTCAAATTGGGTCAATACACGGTAGACGGTTGCCAGGCCGACGTCCTCTCCAGACTCCAACAGGGCCTTATAGACATCTTCTGCGCTCATATGGCGTTCAGGAGAATTTTCGAGCACCTGAATGACACGCAATCTCGGCAGCGTAGCCTTTAGACCAGCTTTTTTTAGATCTGAATTTCCCAAATCTGGCGTCCTTTGATTGCCATAACCCGTACCCATCTGATAAAGACTAAGCTATGATAAGCACCTTGCATCCTGCAGGAACGAATTATTAATGAAAATGCGTATTATTTATCTTATCGGTTCAGCACTCATATTAACAGCATGCTCAATCCACAAAATCGATATTCAACAGGGCAATGTCCTCAGCTGTGAGGATATCGGTAAAATTAAACAGGGCATGTCACAGAAGCAGGTTCGATTCTTACTGGGAAATCCGACCGTACGCCACCCGTTTGATCATCAACGCTGGGACTATCCGTACTATTTCCAGTCTGGTAAAAAAGGGTCCAAACTGGATCATGATAATGTAACCGTGTACTTTACCAAAGAAGGCATTGTTGACCGGTTCATTTCAACACTAGAGTGCACCGCGTCTTAATATCAATCTTCATCGCCACCACCCTTCTTCATCTTTTTACCTTCCGCTGCGCGTTGGCGTCTGACCGCCTTGGGGTCGGCGATGAGCGGTCGGTAAATCTCGACCCGATCACCTTCACGCAAGGTCGATGTCAACTTGGTCAGCTTCCCGAAGACACCCACCTTATTCTTTTCCAGATCGATTTCTGGATAGGTATCTAGGATACCCGAGTGCTGGATGATCTCCGCAATCGTCATCCCGCTTTCTACCTTGACCGGGACAATAACCTGGCTATCCAGTAGCGCATAGGCGACCTCAACTGCTATTTTATTAACGTTTTCCATAAACGACTTCCGCTCTTTGACTAAAGGCATCAACCAGTTTATTGGCCACCTGATTAAAAACCGGCCCTACGGTCATTGCCAATAGTGTATTTGAAAATTCATATTCCAGATCCAAGGAGACCTTACAGGCCCTGTCACTTTCATCGCCCAGACTATCAAATCGCCAAAAACCCTCTAGATGATGAAAGGGTCCTTCAACTAATCGCATCTGAATCATTTTATTTTTCTGATTGCGATTTAGTGTTGTAAACGACTTCTGGATAACCCCCTTGGCGAGCTCCACTGTGGCCTTGACCTCATCACCTTCGCGACTCCAGACCGTGGCACTCTTACACCAGGGCAGGAATTGGGGATAAGATGCTACATCGTCGACCAGCTCAAACATCTCGGCGCTGGTATAGGATACCAGGGCATGACGATTCACGACTGGCATTTCACCTATTCCTCACTATGACTGGTCAGAATATCGATCATCAATTGAGTCCTTCCACCTCTCGTTCAAAATCTCCCCTACGATGTTTTTCCATATAGGCTGTCAGGGCCGCTCGCACCTTGCCATGTAACAGGTATAGCCCCAGGATATTGGGCAAGGCCATTGACAGTATCATCAGGTCACTGAAATTGAGTATATTTGAAGGACTGCTGATTGAACCCAGAAAGACAAACACAACGAAGGCAATCCGAAAAAACATCGAAGACTGATCACCGAACAGATATGACCAGCACCGTTCGCCATAATAGGACCATGAAATCATCGTACTATAGGCAAACAACACAACAGAGAGCGACAGGATCAGGGGGAACCAGGAAATGACACTACCAAAGGCAACCGAGGTTAGTGCCGCCCCCTGATTATTTTCAACCAGACTGGCTGTTTCAGGGTTATTGTAAACACCGGTAATCACTATCACCAGCGCTGTCATCGTACAGACAACAATGGTATCGATAAAAGGCTCCAACAGCGCGACAATACCTTCACGGACTGGATATTCTGTCTTGGCCGCAGAATGCGCAATCGCCGCCGAACCAATACCGGCCTCATTAGAAAATGCAGCACGTTGAAACCCGACAATTAATACCCCGATCATACCGCCAAACCCGGCTTGAGGGGAAAAGGCTTCAGTGAATATTCGTCCAAAGGCCTCAGGCACCAGGGCTGAATTACTCAAAATGACCCATAAACAAGCCATAACATAGATACCACACATGAATGGGACAATGGCCTGAGTAACATGGGCAATTCGACGGATACCACCAATAATCACTATCCCAACCATAAAGGCCATAACCAACCCATAGATCCAGGCATGATCAACTAAGGCCGGAATGGATTGCTGTACAGCAGATAAGGACTGGCTGACCTGGAAGGCATTGCCGGCTCCTAATGAGCCACCGATGCACATTATGCAGAATATTACCGCTAGGTATTTACCCAACTGCACCCAACCCAGCTCGGCCAGACCTCGCTCCAGGTATTCCATAGCCCCTCCCATAACATGGCCATCGGATCGAATTACTCGATACATCTGTCCCAGGGTACATTCAGTAAACTTCGAGGTCATACCCAGAAAACCAGCAACAATCATCCAGAAGGTAGCCCCAGGACCACCTACACTGATAGCAATGGCAACACCGGCAATATTGCCCAGGCCAACGGTTGCGGACAAGGCCGTCGCCAGGGCCTGAAAATGATTCACCTCCCCCCTGTCATCAGCTTTATCGAAGCGGCCACGGACACAATAAATGGCATGCCTGAAGGCACGCAGATTGATAAACCCCATCCTGATGGTAAAAAACATGGCACCAATAACCAGCCAGGCAATAATAAAAGGCAGTTTCAACTCATCGCTAAAAAACAACACATCAAAAAAAAGTACAGTAGCTATCTTGCTGACAATATTCCCAACAGCCTGATCTAATGCAGCCCCCATCCCGACAACCTCCCCAGCTACAGCTGCGGTTGACATCAGACTCAATATAATCAGGCCAAATATCCCCATCCCTTTCTTATTCATTATTTTCCCTTAACCTCAGACACCAACACTCAGAACCTATCGTTTTAGTTTTTCCTGTAAAGCAGGCTATTCTACTGCAGAAATGATGTTCAAGCTAAATCAACACCACTCATGATATCATCCCCACACCGATAAACTATTCGCTATAATCCGGCCATGTCAAATTCGAAGAAGAAAAAATCAACCTCCGGTAATTCTATCGCGCTGAATAAAAAAGCACGCCATGATTACTTTATTGAGGATGAATATGAGGCTGGGCTTGTCCTGCCGGGGGGCACCGTGGTCGAGCCGACCTCCGGCAACACCGGGCTCGGCTTGGCGATGGTCGCTTGTCTCAGAGGCTACAAGATGATCTGCACCG
>CAZYTT010000035.1:0-4829 GCA_964650235.1 uncultured Gammaproteobacteria bacterium
GACCAGTCATACCTGGGTGTTTTAGTTGATGACCTTATAACTCGGGGCACGACTGAGCCTTACAGAATGTTTACCAGTCGGGCTGAATATCGCCTGTTATTGCGAGAAGATAATGCAGACCTCCGTCTTACCGAGATTGGTCATACATTAGGGCTCATTAGCGAACAACGCTGGAGGGTATTTAATGATTATCGTGAATCACTCGAACGGGAACAACAGCATTTACGATCCTGCATTATAGGACCAAATAGCCTGGCTGGAATTCAGCTTGGTGAAATGCTCGGAGAGCCACTGAAGCGTGAAAGATCGCTAATGGAGTTATTACAACGTCCAAATCTTAAATATTCTCATCTAAAACAATTGCCGGATGTGAATCTACACCTGGAAGTTGAAAGTATTATCGAGCAAGTTGAAATACAGGCCAAATACGCTGGCTATATAGACCGTCAACAGCTGGAGATTGATCGTCAACGTCGTCATAATGAAACGACAATACCTGATAGCCTTGATTACTCACTGGTAAAGGGCCTGTCGACAGAGGTGCAGCAGAAACTGATTAATACTAAACCGGTTACCGTTGGTCAGGCCGCTCGAATATCAGGGGTAACTCCGGCTGCAATTTCATTGCTGCTGGTACATTTAAAGAAAAATAGTGGCAAATTACAACAATCAGCTTAGGTACATAAGTATGACAGTTATAAAGTGCGTGATATACAAGAGCCATAAAAAAACGGACAGCTATCTATTCATAGAACAGGAAAATGAATTTTCCCGCGTACCCGAGGCCCTTCTGGATATGCTAGGCAAACTTGAATATGTAATGGCACTGGAATTAACATCTGAACGAAAACTTGCACGTGTTAGTGCCATTGAGGTAATGCAGCATTTGTCTGAGCATGGTTTTTATCTACAATTACCACCTAATGATGTTTTAAAGCAAAATGTTTCGGCTAACCTCGTGCTTGGTGATTAGCCTGCTCATTTAATTCAATAACAGCCTGATTTAATTTTTCCTCAATGACACGTTTATAGTTCATAAAGTATATCGTTTGCATATAGTCATTATGATCCTTATCAATATTTAGACGTGAAAATTCTATGTCTGTAATATGAATAGGATATAAAGCGCTTGTTGTCCTTAAGGCGAGAATATCTTGCGCTACAACCTGAAATATTCTATCCCCATATTCCATGCTGGTGTATTCTTTATTATTACAATAGAGGGTATAACTTGATTGATTTGAATCAACTATATCAGCTATAACACTCAAGCCCAGGAAATTTACAGATTCATTGACAGTATATTCTCTTGGAATTATCCGTTTTTCTGACGCCTTGTTTTTAACCAGCTGATAGAAATGAATCTTGGTCTTTTCAATTTTATTGGAGTGATTATCCAGCACACCAAGATGAATATCCCGTTTATAGACGACGGACTCTAGAAATTGACCATATTGATTTATAAATATTCTTTCATCTGTATTTTTTATATGTTGAAAAAACAGGGATCCTTTTTCATCAAGAACATAAACTTCAATATTTTTTCCTTCGATTGAATAATATACCTGTATATATTGAGATTTGTTATTTCTAAACAATAACGGTAAAGGTGATTTGCTCAAGGCAAAACGATCAATGGTTACTGGTGAAAATGATTTGTTGGGCCGGCCTAAATATTGTAATAATTTTGAATGATTTCCAATTTTATTGTGGTTAAAATTGCCATTTTCATAGTTGATAATATGATAGGTCTTTCCAATTAGCATAAGGAAGCGGGCTGGGTCGTTCAGGCTAGACTGTTCGAAATAACAATTAATGACATCCTGAAAGATGCCCTCAACTCTTGAGGCAATCGTTCTGCCTCTGCCAATAGTAAAACAGTGGCAATTAATAGTCGGTGGAATATTATTTTGATCAGGAGGAGAAATCTGCATGTAAGCACACAGACAATTCAGAATACCCTGTTCTCCTTCAAAACGATAGGTTACTACTTCTTGCCAACTATTCTGAATGACTAAATCAAGTGATAAGACAAGGTTTTCATCAATGCCACTGTAACTAAAGGCATCGGTTTTATCGCTAGTGAGCGTCATACCCTGGCTAAGGCGTTGTTTTGATGGCTCCTTGCCGACATTAACAAATATGCTCGCATTTACAACACGTGGAGGTTTAACCAGATCATCCATCCGAGTATTGATAAGTTTTCCCTCAGGAAACATATCGCCCAGGCTCCTTAATAGCGCCTTTATATCATTTAGTGTGACCGTACTATCCTGAGTATAGACAGCAATCATTGTTCGTTGGTCAATGAGTTTGTTCAGGTAGCACCATGAAACGAGTTCGATAATATTTCGAGATCTGCGCAGCGGTGTTGTGGTGGCAATTTTATCTAAAAATACTGTGCCAGGATACAGACCCCAGCCCTCATTTTCTCCTGTACCTGATTGATGCAGGGTGATATGGCTTTCCCAGATGTTTTTAGAAATGCCACGATTAACGATGTCAATCTTTCCAGCTTTACGTTCAAAGGCCGCATATAATTTACGTCCAAGTATGTGGAGATCTTTCTGATTAATGTCAGATAACTTGGTTGATTGACGAGCAAAGTCAGATAAGCGTTTATAACTATTGGATAGTGCATCAACAAGCACTTTACGCTCTTCAAGTACTCTGGCTACTTTCCATTCATCACGATGGTCCAGCATTGAGACATAGCCCTTATCCCAGCCCCATTCGTTAGTTAGAGCGGTCATTGCTTCTCTTTGCCAACATTGTTTAGAGTTCGAATTATGCTCACCAAGTTGTTGGGCCACTTTAAAGTAAAAGCAACGTTGTATCAGGGCTAACCTTTTATCATCACCAAGACTCGTTAGATGACTCTCTATTTTTCTATACAGCATGATGTAGGGATCAAGTACGTCCAGATCTTTCTCTCCACTATGGATCGCAGCTTTGAAGCGTAGACATAATAGATCAGCATGGGGTTGATCACTGGCATAGGACTCCATGAGTAATAATTTTAGTGCAGCTTTGTAAGGGGAATCGACACCTTTATAAAGCTGCCATAAGGCGGCCCCAAAAAACTCCTGTTCCAGTCCTTCTGGCATCCCACCAAAATCAATAACCTCGCTTTCACGAATGAAACGTCGATGAATCAGGTTACGGGAAAAATTGTTGTAGTTGTATTCTTCATCCGGTGGAATTAACCACCATAACGGATAACGTCCCGCATAGAGCAGGCTCGTGCGATAAAACTCTTCGAGTAACAAATGATGCTGGGCACTGCCACTGCTCTCTGCTGAAAGCGCTACATTTTTACCATCGCGAAATTTCTGTGCGTCCATGAGGAAAAAGTGGACTTCCAGGCCAAATCCATCTGCCCACTGTTCAATTTCAGTCGCTTTTTGTTGTAAAAGTTTTAGATCTGCTTCTTCCAGGTCAGGTCTATGGCATAACCAGATATCAAAGTCACTGTGAGAGTTATAGGCAATAGAACCACAACTTCCCATTAAAAACATGGCGTGAATATCATAGTGGAGCAGGGCCTTGCGCGAAAAATTGAAGTTTCTGACAATCTTTTTTCCAGCATCTATACTGGATTTTGTCGGGGAGTATTCTGAAATTCCTGCGGGTGTCTCGGTAGAAACAAAGCCGGGAAAGCTGGCATGATTGATATGAAATAGTAATGGCAGCAGGTCCATGACATCTCGTTGACGAGAGCGAAGTGTTTCACGAGTGCGTTTCAAGCGTTCATTATTAAGCACCAGAAAACGCTTTTTTATGGCATTTATTTCAAACAATGCAGCCTCCACCAATCATTCTAATGTAATTACTTGTGAACTAGGGTATCGGTCACTGGGCTTAAATCTTCAGGTAGCGTGCGATATTTTGTTAGTGCAGAAACTCGGTCTATAAAAAGTCAGGTTTTTAATTATCAGGAACTTATTAAAACAATATCGATGCCATCAAGTTGTCGGCCTGGCTGTTACAGGCTATGCTGATCCCGGTTTGCAAGCTAAAGGTAGGTACTGGAGGGTATTTGATGTCGATGACACGCAACAATGAACTATTAACATTGTTATTGGACCGGGCGCCCACCGGGATTATAACAACCGAGTCAGGTCGGGTTAGCTCAATCAATAACAAGGCTGTAGCGATGACGGGGCTAAATCCGAAAACTGTCTGCGGCCAGCCGATAGCCGTATTACCGGATTGGTTAACCGCTATAGTCTCCAGTCAGGAAGATTTACAGATTGTTTCAGGTGAGCCTGGCAAGCCTTTGCAGGTTTCATTACGGGTACAGGGCCGTGTGCAGGCCTGCTTTCTCCAAGAATGCAGTGAAATTCAACAATTACTGGACAAAATTGACTCGCTGGAGCAGCAACTGAGCACTCTGGAGACTCGAGATGAGCGTAGTCGCCTATTAAATCTCAATGGAATCAAGCAGGTACTGGAGTCTCAGACGGCCCGCAGTCGGCGATATGGCAATGACCTGTCAATCCTTACTATGAATATCGCTGAGGGAAGCATCAGCCCTGAGCTGCAGGAAGCTGTTTATGAGTCGCTTGGTTTTTTGTTTAATGACCGCCTGCGCTGGGTTGATAGCGTAGGGCATCTGGATCATGATGAATTTGTTATTGTATTGCCAGAGACCAATGCTGATGCAGCAACCGCATTAAAAGACAAATTAATTAATGAATTAGCAGAAATACCCCTAGCTAACTCTGATATCGTGGTCGCCTTGTCCTTCACGGTTGGTGTAGCATCTTGGCAAGAGGGCGATGATTCAGAACATTTCCTCCAACGAGCCCAGGCAGATAGAGGTAAGC
>CAZYTT010000035.1:4929-16034 GCA_964650235.1 uncultured Gammaproteobacteria bacterium
AGATAATCAGCCAAATCAGTCGCTGTGGAAAATCCGCGTAGGGCTGCTGATTTCATGGCCTTATGATTGATTTGTAGGGTCGGCATCATATCAGCAAAGACGCGCAAAGAACCACGTACCGTGTCAACGGCGTCAAACAGAGGTTCCTTGTCTTCCTGATTGTCCTTGTTATAGGCCAGTGGCTGTCCCTTCATCAGTGTCAATAAGGCCATCAGGCTACCGTATACAC
This sequence comes from uncultured Gammaproteobacteria bacterium, assembly GCA_964650235.1. Classification (GTDB taxonomy): domain Bacteria; phylum Pseudomonadota; class Gammaproteobacteria; order SZUA-140; family SZUA-140; genus CAZYTT01. The sequence continues at coordinate 5,159 of CAZYTT010000035.1, forward strand.
GTCCTGACTTACCCCTGACAAGCTCAGGGACATCGGGGTTCTTCTTCTGTGGCATTATTGATGAACCGGTACAAAAACTATCTGATAATTCGATAAAATTAAACTGTGCTGATGACCACAAAATAAGCTCTTCAGAAAACCGGGAGAGATGCATCATCAAGGTTGCGGCCGTTGCACAGAATTCGATGGCAAAGTCCCGATCACTGACAGCATCGAGAGAATTGGTTGCAACGCCATCAAAACCCAATAACGAGGCAGTTAATGCACGATCAATAGGATAGCTGGTCCCGGCCAGTGCGGCGGCTCCAAGAGGCATTATATTGACACGTTTACGACAGTCCTGAAGGCGTTGACGGTCCCTCTGTAGCATTTCAAACCAGGCCATCATATGGTGACCAAAGGTAATTGGTTGCGCTACCTGCAGGTGGGTAAATCCTGGTAATATTGATTCCGCTTCAGCCTCGGCAATATCCAGCAGTGTTATTGAGAGACGCTGTAACTCGGCATCGATCAAATCAATTTCATCACGTAAATACAGGCGCATATCAGTAGCAACCTGGTCATTACGCGATCGACCGGTGTGGAGCTTTTTACCGGTGTTACCAATCCGGTCAGTAAGGCGTGCCTCAATGTTCATATGGACATCTTCAAGTTCTACCAGCCACTCAAACTGGTTGTTCTCAATGTCGGCCTGAATATCCTGCAACCCCTTGATTATAAGATTGTTTTCTTTATTGCTGAGGACACCCACATGTTCGAGCATGGTCGCATGGGCAATCGAGCCAGCGATATCATAACGATACATGCGACGGTCGAATGTGATCGACGCAGTAAAATCTTCGACAAATGCGTCTGTCGGAGCGGTAAAACGCCCGCCCCAGAGTTTTTCAGTCTTGTTTTCTCTACTACTCATCTAACTATCCTTTGCCTTACTGTGCGCGGAGTATATCAAGCCTGTGATTATCCGAACAGCCGCAGGATGATGGTTTGACCTTTGTCTGTAATGGGTATATAGCAATCTATAAATTCACACTGTGGGTGGCCGTGATGAGCAATGACGACTTTTATGGGTTTCCTCCGGATTTTTTTGATTTTCTGGCTGATCTGGAGAAGCATAATAATCGAGACTGGTTTAACGAGCACAAGCCCCGTTATAAGGTCAGTATTGTAGCGCCGATGAGACAGTTTATTGAGGCCATGGCACCTCGACTCGGGTTGGTCTCAGAGCACTTTATTGCTGATTCACGCCCTCATGGCGGATCGATGTTTCGAATCTATCGGGATACACGATTTAGCAAGGATAAACGCCCCTATAAAGAACATGTAGGCTGTCAATTCCGTCATCGATTAGGGCGGGATGCCCATGCCCCCGGTTTTTATGTCCATCTGGAAGCGAATCAAGTCCTGTTTGGTGGCGGTATCTGGAAGCCTGATGGCAAAACCCTGGCCAAGATCCGCACCGCAATGGTTGATAATCCAGTTTCCTGGCAACGGGTAGTTAATGACAAGGCCTTTATTCGTCGTTTTGGTGCCCTGCGTGGCGAGCGTTTAAAACGATCACCCCGGGGGTTTAGCGCGGATCATCCGTTGTTAGAAGATCTTAAACTAAAGAGTTTTTTTGTTATGCAGCAGGCTGAACCCGACTTGGCCTGTAGTAAACGTTTTACAGCGAGTGTTGAAAAGTGTTTCTTAACAGCAGGCCCGCTGCTGTCCTTTCTCGCCTTTGCCCTGGATCTGCCTTATGATCGACCTCTGGCAGACACAGATTAGCTTATTAATAACAATTAATTAACAAATAATAGCCAGGGTAGGTGAATCATAATTCGGGGTTGATAATAATCCACTCTCCAGGTTGTACGGACTTCACGATGATCCGAATGGCTATGGGCATCACGGTGATGTGAGTGTTCAAATTGATATTTAGCATGACGGAAATGGCGTCCTTGATTCTTCTTCCAGGCATGATGCTCTTTGTGCTTAAATTTATTCTGGGCGTGATACTGGTTACGAATATCATGTGCCTGCTGATGCCGACTGTATTCATGCCCAGTCGTTCGTTTCTCAGCGTGATACCCTGCTGCGTTGGCAGTTATGACGATACCGCCCATCATTAGCGTTACAAACATTAGTTGGGTGATCTTTTTCATTTTAATGCCCTCCATCAGTGATAATGTGACTTTAGTCTAAGACCTGATGGCTGAACCCAGACTGAACAAGCTTGGGCATGGAGATTAGTGAAGATAGGTCGATAAGAGCTTTATGTTCAGAGGTTTATCTTTCCTGAGGCCATAATGCCTGAAGACAATTTTGATGCGGAATCATTTTTACCTGACTTTTGCTCTGTACGGGTGGTCTTTCTGGCTGTTGTCCTGGCGCAACTACTGGCATTTGTGCTCGCGCTAAGTCCAACCAGTAATGGCGATCGCTGGTTGCAACTGAGCCTGACTTCCTTGTTTATTCAATGGGTTACATTGGCAAACTGCGCATTCCTCTGTGGCTTGCGACGCTATCTATGGCGCTTGCGTGTAGCTGTTATTGTGGTGCTGTGTTTCATTGTGGTGTTACTGGTAACCCTGTTAATTAGTGGGGCTGGTCTGTGGATAGGTCAAACGATTACCTTGGGGGGCTTAATGTCAGCGACGAATCACACGGAGTTCGTGCTGCAGAATCTTGGTATTAGTGCCATCATTGCAGCGGCCGGACTGCGTTATTTTTACCTACAGCACCAACTGAGATTATCTATTCAGGCGCGGTCGAAGGCACAAATCGAGGCTTTACAGGCACGAATTCGCCCTCATTTCCTTTTTAATAGCATGAATACCATTGCCAGTTTGACCAGGAGTAAACCGGCCCTGGCCGAGCAAATCGTCGAGGATCTGGCTGATCTGTTTCGAGCCTCACTGGCCGTTGATGACACCGAGGTAGAGCTGCAACATGAGATAGCGTTGTGCCATCGCTATCTAAACATTGAAAAGTCACGCTTGGGTGAGCGGTTACAGGTAGAGTGGTCGGTTGATGACGAAATAAAAGGGGTCTATTTACCGACATTATCGATTCAGCCCTTGTTGGAGAATGCCATTTATCATGGTATAGAGCCCAGTCCGAATGGCGGTACTATTATTATTAGTGGACATACCAGCGATAGCCATTTTGAACTCAGTGTCACGAACCCGGTCTCTACCGCTACATCCGGTAGCAATAGACGCCGTCATCAAATGGCCCTGCAAAACATTCGCGATCGCCTCAAGAGTCTTTATGGCGACCAGGGGATTTTAAATATTATTATTACAGATCAATTATTTAACGCAAAATTGATTATTCCTTTGCGTGTCGAACCGGGGCCAGGATGAAGATCCTGGTCGTTGACGATGAAGCACCTGCACGTGAGCGGCTACGCTATATGCTAGCAGATATTCAAATGGTCGAGCAGGTTGAGGTGGCCGAAAATGGTCGCCAGGCACTGATGAAGTGTTTTAGCTATTTTCCGGATGTCGTACTGCTGGATATCAGGATGCCGGATATGGATGGCCTTGAAGTCGCAAGACACTTACTTACTCAGAGTATGACTGATTACCTGCCGGCGATTATTTTTACGACAGCCTTTAGTGAACATGCCCTAGCCGCCTTTGAGGCCCAGGCTATTGATTATCTACTCAAGCCGATTCGTAAAGAGCGTTTGTTTCAGGCCTTACAGAAGGCGACACAATTGAATCGAGCCCAGTTAAATGCGGTCCATGGACAGGCAATTACGGACCATTCAGTACGTAGTCATCTGTGTATACGGCAGGGTGATGGGATCGAACTGGTCCCGGTAAAAGATGTCTGTTATTTTCAGGCCGATCAAAAATATGTCAGTGCCTGGGCCAATGGTCAGGAGTACTTGATAGATGAGTCACTAAAGACCTTGGAGCAGGAATTTAACCACCAATTTATCCGTATTCACCGTAATGCGCTGGTCTCCAGGCTTCACCTCACTGGGATAAAAAAATCAATTGATGGCAGTGTATTGGCTGTATTTGACAGCAATGAACAGACGTTGGTGATCAGTAGACGCCATGTTGCCCAGGTACGGAAAGTCCTGAAGAAATTAATCAGCGAGTAGATAATTCGTCGTTCATCCTGCTTATGAGGTGGATACCAACCGCATTTATTAGGTCAAACCCTGCATAGCGAATCGACGCATTAGTCGGTAGAATGTGCCTATTCTGGTGTCAGAGACTCTGTCACAGTTGCATTGGGCCCGGTGAAGTGATGAGGTACTGGGTAATCACGCTTATATATAGGTTGCAAATGTCAAAAAATCTGATTCGGATAGCTACCCGTAAAAGCCCGCTGGCGTTGTGGCAGGCTGAACATGTACGTGATCGATTACTTGAGGCCCATCCAAGCCTGTCGGTTGAGCTACTAAAGATGTCAACACAGGGCGACAAGATTCTGGATACGCCATTAGCAAAGATCGGTGGAAAAGGCTTATTTGTCAAAGAGCTGGAGCAGTGCCTGTTAGATGGCCGTGCTGATATAGCTGTTCATTCCATGAAGGATGTTCCGGTCGAATTGCCGCCGGGTCTGCATCTGAATTGCATCCTGAATCGCGAAGAACCTCGAGATGCCTTTGTCTCAAATCAATTTAAGGGTTTTGATGCGCTACCTCAGGGGGCAAGAGTCGGGACATCCAGCCTGCGGCGTCAGGTACAATTATTACGACAGCGACCTGACCTGAAGATCCTGGATCTGCGTGGAAATGTCGGGACAAGGCTGAAAAAACTCGATGATGATAATTTTGACGCCATTATTCTGGCCAGTGCTGGTTTAATACGCCTGGAAATGGCAGATCGAATCGCGGCAATGCTTGATACCCAGGTCTGTCTGCCAGCAATTGGGCAAGGCGCAGTCGGTATTGAATGCCGTGCAGATGATATTGAGGTCAATGACCTTCTCAGGGTCCTGGATGATGCTGATACCCATGTCTGTGTACGAGCAGAACGGGCATTAAACAATCGCCTGGAAGGTGGGTGCCAGGTACCCATTGCTGGTCATGCCATACTTGAAGGAGACCAGATCTATCTACGCGGCCTAGTTGGTAGTCTGGATGGTAGTCAGATTATCAGTGGTGAAAATAGAGGTCCTATCGATACCGCAGAGGATATGGGTTTTGCCCTGGCGGATGATTTACTGGCACGCGGGGCAGCTGCAATATTGAAACAAGTGTATGCCGAGCGCTGATAAGCGACTCCTGGAACAATGTACGATACTGATGACCCGACCACGGCATCAGACCAGTGAACTACAGCAACTTTTAGAGGCTCATGGGGCAAGACTAATAGATTTTCCTGTTATAGAGATTCGTCCGCTTGATAGCAGCGATGAGTCCTTTCAGGCTTTGAATACAAATATTATTGCCCAGCTTGATCGATATAATATTGCCATATTTGTAAGCAGTAATGCTGTTGAACAGGCCCATGCCATCGTAAATCAGGAGCGCGGTCAATGGCCTAAACAATTAAGGCTGGCGGCTATTGGTGCTGCAACGACAAATGCGCTCAAGCAACGAGGGCTGCAGGTTGATATCGAGCCTGTTGCACCCTTTGATAGTGAGGCTCTATTGGCTTTACTGACAATGCAGCAGGTTCGTGGTCAGCGTATTGTCATATTCCGGGGTGTGGGAGGACGGGAAAAACTGGCAGCAGCGTTAAAACAAATGGGTGCAACGGTTGATTATGCCGAGGTCTATTCTCGTCAGCGACCGTCTACAAGCCTGAATGATTTAACTGATAGCGAGCGAAAAAACATTTCAACAATTATTGCCGCAAGCAATGAGAGCCTTCAGAATCTATATGATATTGCTGGTGAAACCTGGCGGTCATGGTTGTTGAATAAGCCTGTGGCTGTAATAAGCCAACGCTGCGGGGAGCTGGCCAGACAGCTAAAATTTAAACACTACTGTATCGCGAGCAAGGCCAGTAAAGAGGGGTTGATGGAAGCCGTATTAGCATGTTGCAAGCAATATCCGGTGGAGGATAGGGATGACTGATAATAAAGATAAACCAGATAAACCACTGGATAAAAGTAACACTAGCAACGTTACTAGCCCTCCACCTGAAACTAAAGATGTGAAGCCTGAAAATGCGGTGAAGTCCTCAATTCCAAAAAAAGGCCGATTTCTGGGTAGCCGAAAACAAACACCCAAAAAAAACTCGCCAGATAAAAAAACGGTAGGTAACTATGTGCGGGAGCAGCGTCGAGCCAGGTTATTATGGTTGTTAACTTTATTGACACTGACAATTGCCGTGTCATCGAGCTACGGTATCTATTGGTTATGGCAACAGGGACTGACGGAAACCAGAAGACTTGGTCAGCAGGGCGAAGAGCTTAGCAATAAAATTACTGCGCTGCAGCAACAGAATAAACAGTCTGACCAGATCAATCAGAGTAAACGTAATGCACTAAAGACGCAATTGAATGAAGAATTTACCGACCTAGTTGATAGTCTGCGGCAACAGAAACAACCAGAGCGTGAACCTAATTGGTTATTAGCTGAAGCAGAATATCTTATTCAAATCGCTGACCATCGTCTGCAACTGGCGGGTGATATTGATACAGCGATTAGTGCTATGATGCTGGCTGATGAACGTCTTTATGCATTAAGCGATCCTCGGGTATTAAGTGTTCGGCGGCAACTGAAAAATGACATAAACCAACTACGCGCATTACCAAAACTGGATCTGGTCGGGGTCTCATTAAGTTTGAGTAGCCTGCAACATTCAGTGACTCAATTACCGCTCAATAGACTGGGTAAACAGGATTCATTGGAACAGAAACTCAAGGATAGCGTCGAGAAAGATGCCAGTTCCTGGACAGGATTTCTAGATGCGGTAATCAGTACAATCAGGGGTTTGGTCACTGTACGGCGGGTAATGGATAATACCCTGGCAGTGGTGCCACCTGAACAAAGTGCTTATTTATTACAGAACCTGGCTCTAAAGCTTGAATCGGCCCGCTATGCCTTGTTAACCAAAGATGAAGTGTTATTTCATCAATCGTTGCAATTTGTCAGTGACTGGTTAACACGCTACTTTGATCAACACAATAGCGCCGTTCAGGCGGTGCAATCGTCACTACAGGAAATGATCGCTCTAAAGCTTGTCCCTGATCTGCCCAATGTAGGGGTATCCCTGAAGGCTGTTCAATCTTTTCAAATACAACGGCAACAGCCAGAAACACAACCACAAATAGGACAACAAGACGCCACTTCCGTTGATTCTTCCGAGCAGATTCAACCTGCGGTTGAAGGTAGTGGGCAATGAGGCTATTTCTACTGGCACTCGTTGTATTAATCATTGCAGTTATCTTTGCTGTCATTGCTCATGATGATCCTGGATATATTGTAATCAATTATAAAGACTGGGTTATTGAAACAAGTGTTGTACTGGCTGTGGTATTGATAGGTACCTTTTTTATAAGCTTATATTTCCTTACCCGGTTGTTTTTCAGGACTCGCCACTTGCCTAAAAAAATCAGTTATTGGCAACAGGTTCGTAATGAAAATCAATCAAACAGGGCATTGACCAATGGCCTGGTAGAATTGTCTACCGGCGACTGGATCAAGGCAGAAAAGTTTTTAGTGCGCCATGTCAATCGCAGTAAGACACCTTTAATTAATTACCTGTCAGCAGCACGAGCGGCGCAAAAACAGAATAAGAATGAACGTAGTGATTACTATATCCAGCAGGCCTATAAAAGTATGCCTACGGCTGAACTGGCTATCGGCCTGACCCAGGCAGAACTTCAGTTAGACCAGGGGCATATGGAGCGGGCTCTGGCAACCCTGACACGATTAAAAAGGATTGCACCTAAAAATGATCGGGTATTGAAATTATTACTACGACTATACATAGAATTACAGGACTGGGAACGGGTATTAGAAATACTTCCAGTTTGTCAGAAACGTAATGTCGTAATGTATGCAAAGGCACAACAGCTTTTTGTTATGGCCCATTCAGAACTGTTAAAAAAAGCCACAGCGGAAACAGATTTAAAATCTTTGCAACAAACTTGGCAACGGGTGGGGAAATCCTTACGGCAAAACAGTGCACTTGTTCAGATCTATGTGCAGGGACTGATGCATCAGGGTCTCTACAATGAAGCAGAGGCAGAAATTAACCAGGCTTTACAGCGCGAATGGGATCAACACCTGGTCTGTTTGTATGGGATGCTGCAGGATATAGATGTTAATCGACAGATTCGGTATGCAGAAGGTTGGCTCTCTATGCATAGCAAGGATCCCGTTCTACTATTAACGCTTGGCCGTCTATATGTGCGCAACAAACTCTGGGCTCAGGCCCGACAGTATTTTCAAACCAGTCTGACTTACGATAAACAAACTGAGGCCTGTACCGAGTTGGCTCAACTACTGGAGCGATTGGGTGAAAAAGATAAGGCACTGGAGTATTACAGAATGGGGCTGCAATTAATCCATGCCATACCAGGACCGGTTTTAAAATTGAAAAATCTAGAATCTACTAATCAGTAGCTTTTTCAAAGGCATCACAATAATAGTGTGTTTCTGGCAGCCCCTGCTTGATAAAGGCTTCACGACCAGCCTGAACCATTGCCGGCGGTCCGCAGCTATAGACCTCATAATTCTGCAGATCACTAAAATCTTCACAAACGGCCTCATGTACCCAACCCCTACGACCGTCCCATGGTGTTGTCCTGTCATCAGATGACAGAACTGGAATATAGGTTAAATTAGCACTTGGGATCCAAGCTGAGATCAGGTCTTCCATATAGAGATTTTCAATCGCGCTCGCACCTCGATAAAGATAAATGGGACGGGCAATACCTTCGGCAAGGGCATGCTCAATTATCGCCTTAATGGGGCCAAAGCCAGTACCACCTGCCATCAAAATAATTGGGTGAGAAGAGTTTTCACGAAAATAAAATTGCCCAAATGGGCCTTCTATTTGCAGGGATTCATTTTCCTGCATGTCATTAAAAATATAGTGGGTATAATCACCATCCGAATTGTGGCGAATATGAAGCTCGATGGGTGCATAGGCTGCGGGGGCATTAGCAATAGAAAAGCTACGACGACGACCATCATTAAGTAGGATATCTATATACTGGCCAGCTAGATATTCGAGTTGTTGATTTTCCTGCGGACTTATTTTTAGACAGATAATATCGGGGGTAAGTCGGGTAAGTGTTTGAACCGTTGCAGTTAATTTTTTAATAGCGATCGTTTCAGGGTTTACAACATGCTCGGCCAGAATGCAGAGATCAGTGGACGGAATGGCACGGCAATATAATGCTAATGACGCCCGACGCTCAGCCTCACTAAGGCCGGGAGTTTCAAAATTATTATAATAGACCTTGCCTTCCAGTAACTGACCTTTACAGACGCCACATACCGCATTACGGCAACCATAATGGAGATTAATTCCATTTCTTAACGCTGCATCAAGGATGGTTTCATTTTCACCACAGTCAATTTGTAAGCCACTTGGATTAATAGTAATTTTGAAAGTCATAGTTTAACTCTATATAATAACTCGGTCTTGCTTAAACATGGATTGTCCTAGATTTCATGAAAGAGATAAACCCCAAGCAAAGCGTTGTGATCATCGGATGTGGTTATACCGGCGAACGTATCGGTAAACGTTGTATCATGTCTGGTGCAGAGGTCCATGGAATTGTTCGTACTGAAGAACGCAGAAAGTACCTCCAGACTATGGGTATCAATGGTTACTGCATTGATTTTGATCGCATGCAGCCTGAACCCGAATTATCTTTTGCAAAGGCATTAATTTTTTATTGTATGCCACCACCGTCAAGTGGTGGGGCAGATGATATGCGTATGGCCGGTTTTATTCGCTGGCTTGATAACATGCCTATAGAGCAGCTGCCACAGGCGATTGTCTATCTTAGTAGCACCAGTGTCTATGGTGATTGTCATGGGGCCTGGGTGACAGAGCAAAGTCTGCCTGCACCTTTATCGCCGCGTGGAAGTCGACGACTGGCCGCAGAAAATCGTTTAATGTCACTTTACGATAGACTTAATATCCCGATGACTATTTTACGTGTTGCGGCAATCTATGGTCCTGGCCGACTACCGGTTAATAGAATTAAAGACGGGATGCCCATTTTGAATGAAGATGCATCACCTTTATCCAATCGTATCCATGTGGATGATCTGGCTGATGTCGCAATTGCTGCCTCGTTACGGTCCAATGCTTGGCAGGTCTATAATGTCAGTGACGGCCACCCCAATACTATGACCCATTATTTTAATCGAGTCGCTGATCTAGTAGGTTTACAACGACCCAGGACTGTTTCCTGGGAAGAGGCGCAGGACTATCTGACTCCGGGCATGCTTGATTTTCTTAAAGAATCAAAAAAAATCGATAACCTGAATATGCTGCACAAGCTGGATATCGAATTGAAATACCCGGACATCGACAGTGGCATACGTGCCTCAATTGAGGAGCCGGCCTGAACCTGAATGCTTACCCTTAGTAGATAAACAGATGAAAATCTGTTGTTTAGCAGATATTGAGGATGGGGCTGCCCGACAGTTCGTCATTAATAACAATGACGAAATCTTCATTGTTCGTCAGGGTAAGCAGCTATATTGTTATCGTAATAGTTGCCCTCATACCGGTGCAGCATTAAACTGGCTCCCAGATCATTTCCTCGATACAAGTCTTACTTACATCCAGTGTGGTAGTCATGATGCATTGTTTCAGATACAGAATGGTTATTGCGTTCACGGACCCTGCATAGGTCAATCGTTAACACCTTGTGACCTTAAATTAATAAATGACGAGGTCCATGCAGATTAACCGGGTTGCTGCTGACTATAGCCTGACCCTATTAA
>CAZYTT010000036.1:0-7688 GCA_964650235.1 uncultured Gammaproteobacteria bacterium
ATTCTGAACCCACTCAATGATGCTCAACGTGATGCTGTTGCCGCCCCGAGCGGACATGCCTTAATACTGGCCGGTGCCGGCAGTGGCAAGACACGCGTGCTAGTCCACCGTATTGCCTGGCTGATCCAGGCTGAGGGGGCCTCACCCTACAATATCCTTGCTGTGACCTTCACTAACAAGGCGGCAGCCGAGATGCGCGGTCGCATCGAAGAGCTTATGTCAATTCCAGCCCGCGGCATGTGGATTGGCACCTTCCATGGCCTGGCCCACCGACTGTTACGCGCCCACTGGCGCGAGGCGGCCCTGCCCCAAAACTTTCAGATACTCGATAGCGACGACCAGTTTCGCTTTGTCCGTCGCATTATTCGGTCTTTAGAACTTGATGAAGACCAGTGGCAACCCAAACAGGTCCAGTGGTTTATCAATGGCAAAAAAGATGAAGGGCTGCGACCCCAGCATCTGGATCATGGTGGCGATCCCTATCAACGCCAGATAATTCACATCTATGAGGTCTATCAGACCGCCTGTGAACAGGCCGGTGTCATCGACTTTGCCGAGATCCTGCTTCGGGCGCTGGAACTCTGGCGCAATCGACCGGAGTTGCTTGTGCACTATCAACAACGTTTTAGTCACGTCCTCGTTGATGAGTTCCAGGACACCAATGCCATCCAGTATGCCTGGCTACGACTACTCGTCGGTAATGACAACCAGATCTTTATTGTTGGCGATGATGACCAGTCAATCTATGGCTGGCGTGGTGCTCGCATCGAAAATATCCAGCGCTTTGATCAAGACTTCCCCGGCTCACGTATGTTGCGGCTGGAACAGAATTATCGCTCTACCGGCACCATTCTCTCCGCCGCCAATGCCCTTATCGACAATAATGCCGGTCGGCTGGGTAAAAAACTCTGGACCGATGGTGATGACGGTGAACCCATCAATGTCTATTGCGCCTTCAACGAACTGGATGAGGCTCGCTTTATCGCCACCCGTATCAGCACCTGGATAGATCAGGGTAATCCACGCCGTGAAGCAGCTATACTCTACCGCTCAAATGCCCAGTCTCGTGTCATCGAAGAAGCCATGTTACAGGCCGGCATTCCCTACCGGGTCTACGGCGGACTGCGCTTCTTCGAGCGAGCGGAGATCAAAAATGCCCTGGCCTATCTACGACTCATGTATAACCACCAGGATGACGCCTCCTTCGAGCGTATTATCAATACCCCTACCCGTGGTATTGGTGACCGTACGGTCGAAACAGTCCGCAGCCTGGCCAGGGAACAGGGCCTATCCATGTGGCAAGCGACCGAGCAGCTACTAAACAGCAATGAGCTCACAGCCCGCAGCGCTAATGCCCTGAAGGCCTTTCTGGAACTGATCCATTCTTTCTCATCAGCAACCGATAAGATTGAACTCTATGAGCAGGTCGAACACATTGTCCATAATAGTGGACTGTTTGAACACTTCAAAAAAGAGAAAGGTGAGAAGGGGCGTGCCCGGATAGAAAACCTGGAAGAATTAGTCACTGCCGCCCGCCAGTTTGTCTACGAACCTGTTGATGGCGAACCGGAACTAGACCCCCTGTCGGCCTTCCTGAGTCACGCGGCATTAGAGGCTGGCGAAGGCCAGGCTGACCCTCAACAGGACTGTGTACAGTTAATGACACTCCATAGCGCCAAAGGGCTGGAATTTCCACTGGTATTTTTATGTGGACTGGAAGAAGGCCTGTTCCCTCATCAAATGTCGATAGAGGAACCCGGGCGACTCGAAGAAGAGCGTCGCCTCTGTTATGTTGGTATAACCCGTGCCCGGCAGCACCTCTACATGACCCACGCCGAGAGCCGGAGACTCTATGGCTCCGAAGAATACGCGGCACCGTCACGATTTATTAATGAAATACCCGATGAATTAAAACAGGAAATACGACTGTCACTGCGCAGTAATCCACCGGCACGCCAGGTATCACGTAAGAGCTTTCGTCAGCCTGTCCAGGATGCGCCAGAAGGGCTGGCATTAGGACAGCATGTTACTCACACCAAATTTGGTGAGGGAATTGTGCTCAATTATGAAGGACAGGGTAGCCATGCCCGAGTGCAGGTCAACTTTAATCAGGCAGGCACAAAGTGGTTAGTTGTCGCCTATGCCAATCTGACGCCGGCCTGAGCTTGAACCCATAGTTACCTGTCCTGATTAGAAACTATTTCATCTAGAACACATAACATGAAGGAATGGTCATGAAGAGACGTTCATTTCTAAAAAAAGTTGGCCTGGGCACGATCGCAACAAGCACCGCCCTGAGTGGAATATCAACCGTTGATGCGGCCGATCGCTATCGTTGGAAGCTGGTCACAACCTGGCCACCAAACTTCCCTATCTTCATGGATGGTATCAAGCGCTTTGCCAAGGACGTCAAGCGCATGAGCCGAAACCAGTTAAGCATCCAGGTCTTTGCCGGCGGCGAATTGATACCGGCCCTGCAGACATTTGATGCCGTATCCCAATGCACTGTCGAGATGGGACACGGCGCGGCCTAGTACTGGGCTGGCAAGATCCCGGCAGGCCAGTTCTTCACAGCCGTCCCGTTTGGACTGAATGCCCAAGGCATGAACGCCTGGCTATATCAAGGTGGCGGCCTGGAACTATGGCGTGAACTGTATGCAAAACACAATCTCGTGCCATTCCCCATGGGCAACACCGGTGTACAGATGGGCGGCTGGTTTCGCAAACCTATCGAATCATTAAGCAGCCTGAAAGGCCTGAAGATGCGCATACCCGGCCTCGGTGGCAAGGTCATTGCCAGGGCCGGTGTCAATCCTGTCTTATTGCCAGGCAGTGAGGTCTATACCGCCCTGGAGCGCGGTACTATTGATGCCACTGAATGGGTAGGGCCGTTCCATGATCTGCGCCTAGGTCTGTACCGTGCAGCTAAATATTATTATTACCCCGGCTGGCATGAGCCTGGCCCCACGCTGGAGCTGACCATCAATAAAGCGGCCTGGGAAAAACTACCCAAACACCTGCAAATGATTATAGAAAATGCTGCAGCCGCCAGTAATGCCTGGATGCTAGCTGAGTTTGAGGCCAAAAACCCGGAGGCCCTGGAGACACTAAAAGATAAATACAAGGTTGAGGTCCTGCCATTCCCGGACGACGTCATCACCGCATTACGAAGACTGACCGTAGAGACGTTGGATGAGGAGGCAAAAAAAGATGCCGATTTCAAACGTATCTATCAGGCCTATAAACAGTTCAGCGACAATAACACCCAATGGAATGCGATATCCGAAGACGCCTATGCCCGAGCATTGAAACTCTAGCCATTGCTTCAAGCTGGGGGACTAATACCCCATGACCCGGTCCATCCACTCCGGCAGCCAGAGTGTGGTCTGAGGCCAGTAGATTAATACCCCCAGCGTCACGACTTGGATGGCAACAAATGGAATTATGCCTTTATAAATGTGCGCAAGGGTCACACTCCTCGGGGCTGTAGCCTTAAGATAAAACAGGGAAAACCCAAACGGTGGCGTCAAAAATGACGTCTGCAGATTAACTGCAATCAACACAGCAAACCACAGCAGATCAATACCAAGGCTGTCGGCAATAGGCGCAAGAATCGGTACAACAATAAAACAGATCTCCAGGAAATCCAAAAAAAACCCCAGCACGAAAATGAGCAACATCGATACAGCGAGAAACCCCCACTCCTCACCCGGAATCACCATCATAATATCTTCAACAAACATATCGCCGCCCATGCCGCGAAAGACCAGCCCAAATGTTGTTGCTCCAATAAGAATCAGGAATACCATACTCGTCAATCGTGTTGTTTGCCGCATCGCCTCTTTCAGATTCACCAGGGACATCCGGCGATGTAGCGCAGCCAACACCATCGCACCCAGCGCACCAACAGCAGCCGATTCAGTGGGTGAGGCAATACCAAAAAAAATCGATCCCAGGACCGCAACGATCAGCGCCATGGGCGGCAACAGACTCTTTAACACTCGCCATAACAAGGCCTGTTGGTTATCACTGCCCAGATTTTTTATCTCTACAATGGGGGCCGATTCAGGGCGCCACCAGGCATAGATCAGGATAAAAACTATAAATAGCCCGATCAACATCAGACCCGGGGTAATGGCCCCCATAAAAAGACGACCAACTGGGACACCAATAACGTCACCTAATAAAATGAGGATAATGCTGGGCGGTATAATCTGTCCCAGCGTGCCCGAAGCGGCAATGGTGCCACTGGCCAGGCCTGGGGCATAACCATGTTTTAGTAAGGCCGGCAAGGCTATAACCCCCATGGTCACTACTGTTGCACCGACCACGCCGGTAGTCGCCGCCAGCAACGCACCAACCATAACAATCGAAACCGCGAGTCCACCCCTGATCCGCCCAAACAATAGCCCCATAGTCTCCAGCAGTTCTTCAGCGATGCCAGATTTTTCCAGTAGTATCCCCATGAACACAAACATAGGTACTGCCAGCAGGGTAAAGTTGTTCATAATGCCCCATATCCGCATAGGTAGCAGATCCAGAAAATCCAGCCCAAGAAACAGGGTGCCAAAGACCATTGCCACTGAACCCAGGCTAAATGCGACAGGAAAACCCAGTAGCAATACCACAATGGCTACTACAAACATGACTAATGCCCAGGCCTCCATCTCCATCAGAGCAGGTGATCCTGTTCGTTATGTCTCAGCGCATCAACGCCCTGATGCTGATGATCTTCAATATCTTCAGCGCTAGCTTCACTATTACTCAGCACCAGGCCACACCGAATCATCATCGACAGCCCCTGGAGCATCAACAGGCCAAAACCAACCGGTATTGCCGCCTTCAACAGCCAACGTACTGGCAGGCCACCGGGATCAGGGGATGTCTCACTCATAGACCATGAATTTTCTACAAAGGGCAGACTGGCATTGATAACCAGCAGGCAAAAAGGGATTAAAAAGAAGAGACAACCCAGCATATCAATCAGCGCTCGACGCCGGGTTGTCATATAACGACTGCGATAGATCAGATCAACCCTGACATGGTCATCATGTCTCAGCGTATAGGCTGCGCCGAGCAAAAAGATCAGAGCAAATAAATGCCATTCAATCTCCTGCAGAGCAACTGAACCATTCTGAAACAGGTAGCGCATGGCAACGTCATAACCTATGACCACCGCCATCAATACTACTAGCCAGCTGGCAAGACGACCGGTTCTTTCGCTAAAGCGGTCAATGCCTTTATAAATATATTGTAAACATCGGGAAAGATTCATGGTCATTGTATAAAAAGATTTAATGTCTCAAAAAGATAGCCTGGCTATCCAGTAATAGCCACTTCAACTACCAATAAATGGATCATCAACGTAAAAGACTGGAAATGTTGAGTCGTCCCCGGCGTGACATGGTTACCTTGCCTTCTGGACTCACTGTCCCGAGCAGGCTCACCATCTGGCGCAAGTCACTACGACTCCGATCTCGCGACTGCAGGGTCATCGTTAAACGATAGCTATTATCAGGCATCAGCATTAACAGGCCGTCCAGGCCCAGCGCACCGCCCTGATCCTTTATGGTGACCTCGACAACGTCGTTTCTCGTCTCTATTGTCATGAGTAAATCACCAACACTCGATGTCAAAATATCATCTAAACCGGCATCTCGCCACAGGATTTCACCCGCAATTTGAACTGGCCTGGGGCCCTTGAAATGGATATTGCCCAGGTCCACATTAATACTGCCCGTTAAACCAAAGGGCTGAGGATTAAACAAACGCTCCAGGTCTCTAACCGATATCAACTCATCATCATTGTGTACATACAGACTACCATCGGAACTGGCACCAACCGTCATAGCCAGGGGTGCCTCCGCCCCCTCTTGTCCAAGTCCAAGCCCCAGTTCCATCCGGCCAGTCAACAGGGCCATTGTATGGAATCGCCACTCAATATCCTTAATATCAACACCCGCAACACGCGCCATACCGACACGACCAGACCAGACCGAACCACTGAGCTGGTAGAGTTGAACCGGCAAGGAATAGCGTTGCTGCAACCAGGTATAGGCTCGATCAGCCGGAAACAATATCAACAGGGCAATTACATAGATCAGTAGGCCAAACAGGCTGTAACGTAAGGCCATTTTCATACAGAACCGCCTGCAAGTGTCAGCCGCACATTGACAATCCCGCTACTCTCCTGGGCATCTATACTGATATTTTCCACCCTGATACCATATTGATTCTTTAATGATTCCAGCCAGTTAACTGTCGTATCAAATCCGGCTTTTTCCAGCCGCACCTTGACCTTTTGGGCACCATCAGGCTCTACCCGTTTTAATGCCTTAACCAGCCCACTCTGACGCACGGTTCGATCAACCAGAGCCAGCAAGGATTGTCCTGATCCTGATCGTACAGCACTACCCTGCCTCAGAATCTGCTTAACCTGCAGCGACGATGCCTGCATCTCAATCAATACCGCACGTTGCTTTTCCACCCGTTGTAACAGCACATCGACCTGTTGCCCCATTGGTCGCCAGATAATCGCATAACCTAATAAAACGATAACGATGGGCACCGCGACCAACAGCATTAATCGCTCGCGTTCATTGAGTTGTTGCAGATAGACCTTTAGCATCAGGCAGCCTCGATCTGTAGCCGGGCATCAACGAAACCGTCCCGGCTAGCCGCCGACTGGATCTCAACCGCAAGCCCACCGAGTTTAACCAGTTCACTCTTCAGTTGCTCCAGCAGCTGCAGATTTTTTATTCGCAACGACAGGCTAAGGCGCCCAGCCTGATAGCTGGCATGACGTAGATCAACACTGTCAGCACTACCAATTGTTGCGCCAATACGACCCAGCAGGGGTAAAAACCCACCACCGGCTGTCACATCGCCGGCGCCAAGTTCAATGAGTTTTTGTTGCATCTGAACCGGGGCATCGACAACTTTTTTCGCTTCAGGAAAGGTATCCAGGTAGACCTGATTAATCTGTCCAGAAAGACGTTTACTGGCGGCTGACAGGGAAAAATAATCAATCACCAGACCACCAAAGCCCAGCATGATCAACACTAGCACCAGGACAGCGGCCTGGCGCCACGGACGTAACAATCGACCAAACTGTTCGCGTTGACTGTAATCGCCCTGGATCAGATTAATATAATGACCATCGGAAAAATGTTCCGCAAAAAACTGTAACGGTGTTTTATCTTCTGCGCTATGTTCGATAGTAATAGTGTCTGACTGGTAGGTAGGTACATCATTCTCGACAGCAGGCGTAGTATACCAGCGGATTTGCTGAGGCTGTTGTTCCTGTTCTGCCAGGGTCAGATCCAGCCACTGCTGTACATCCTGACCCTCGACAACAAGACCATTATAAGCCCCCCAACGCAACCAGAATCGCTCATCATCCTGCACCAGGGTCCATGCCCCCGGGTTTAGCGGCAAACCAAAGATATCAGGCAATAATATATCCGGTTCTACACCGGCACCACGTAACTGTGACATCCAGCCATCCATCTGCTGCATGGCAACAACTGCAACGGGCACAATGCCTTCATCATTACGTGGCCCCATGGCAAAATGCAGGCTATCTATATCACTGGCCAACTGATCTTCAAGGGTATAGGGCACGGCATTTAATATATGCTGGCGCTGCTTACTGGGTACCCGGGCCGATGTTAGTGTCACATCCGTCC
>CAZYTT010000036.1:7788-15960 GCA_964650235.1 uncultured Gammaproteobacteria bacterium
ATATGCTGGCGCTGCTTACTGGGTACCCGGGCCGATGTTAGTGTCACATCCGTCCCTGGGACAAAGACGATAACCTGACAGCCCGAACTGGCTACGGCAATGTCACTCAGCGCCGAGACCCCGGCCTGATAGGTAGTACTGGCCCCGTTATGTGAACTGTCATCAGTCGACACTTGTTCAGCCTTGACCGAAGTGGACAGTGCCTCATTACCGGCAACACGATACCATTCGACCCTCGCCGGAAATCCTTTCCCAATCAGGATAAAAAACCGATCACGCATCAGAAACCACCCTGACCATGGCGAATCACCCGTACGTCATTATCATTACGAGCAATGACACTGGCCATCTGTAACTCTGTCCTGCCAAATTTAGCATTGGCGTTTAATAAAAAATACTGACTGCTCACTGCTAGTTCTGCATTGTTTGAATTTTGTCCATTGGTATTATAATGCGGCTGAACCAGGCTATGGTTTGTAAAATCTTCAACGGTATTATAGGGTGCATCTTCACGATCATTGACCAGCTGTTCAGCATCACCGGCCTCAAGGCCATTGACTACCGCCTGAAGCAATGCGGCGGATGCCGTATTAATGTTAATTGGTGTATGCCCAGGCAATGTACTCAGATAGGGTTGCACAACGAGATAATCCTCATAACTGACACCCTCAATCAACAATAACTCACTCGGGCTAACCATCGGGCCATCAGCAGTGCGATAAGCCACTTCCCGGTTCAAGTATACATTGTCTTCCGCCCCGTCCGGAAAAGTCATTTGCTGATTGCTATCTATCCAGTCAACAATGGCATCCACATGAATGTTATCAACATCCAGTATACCCAATAATCGCCGCAGGACATCAATATCCACCGGACTGGGATTACCATCATTATCAATGAGATTATTCAGATTAAACCGCCCAGTCAGGTCTTCAATATTGCCAGCCACCAGTCCACCTTCGACTGTAATCGGCGGCAGTATGGTAGCCCAGTCCTCTCCTTTATGATCAATCTGGCTATTACTCTGATCCTGTCGCATTAACTGTACCGCCCAGTCTTCCAGACCACGACTAAACAGCCAGGCCTGGTCGGCACTGAAGATATTACCACTACGACGAACATCCAGGTGTTGGCGCGACATCATAGACACCGCCGCAATAGTGGCAATAGCCGTCACTAACAGGGCCGTAATCAAGGCAACACCGCGCTGTCTCATCATGCCGAACTACCATTGACCTTTGTCTGCTCCGTCGTTATACGGAACAACCGGGTTACATCACCCCAGTCTTCAAGCTCAAATTTGATCTCCACCGCCTGCGGCAGGGCTTGATCCTTAAACTTTTGATCCGGCAACGGCCACTCGGAAGACCACTCACCCTGGGCACTTAGATAGCGAAAACTGATACTGGTTACATCATCCAGCATCACTGACTCTACGACGGTGGTATCAGGCGCCCGATCAAGGACTGCCCAGGAGGCTCGGCTCAATTGACGATCAACCAGGCGCCAAGCCACTCGTTGCAGTTGACTCCGTAATAACCCACCCGGGTTGCGCCAACCGGCACGGGTCAATTCGATGCCATCTAGATCTCCCAACAATGCGGCGACCGGATCACCATAGGTATCCCTGACTGGGCGGTTGATGGCCTGCTCAATGTCCCTGGTCAATAAAACAAAGACCATTTGCAGGTCAGACAGTCGATCACTATGGTGATCAAAGCTCTCCTGGGCATTCAACACTGTACGTAAGCCACCGTAGGACATCACTGCCAGCAACACAAAGATCACCATGGCCACCATTACCTCAATCAGGGTGAAGCCTTTAGTCTTTGCAATTGGTGGTTGAACGGGCATCAGATCACTATCACGTTAGCGGCTTACTGAGATAGGCCAGTAAACTTGTCGCTGCTTCACTATCCTGTTGCTCCGCAACCTCCACGTCCAGCCGGCGAATATTTTTATCGTCAGTGGCTGAGACATTAATGCGCCAGTACCAGGTGTGACGGGCCATTTCAGTCTCACCTTTTTTTTCTCCGGGCGCCGGCCATTCATGACTGACCTGCCACTCGGTAATCTTGTTCATGGCCACCCATTGCGCCACCGTCCTGGTCCTCAATAAATGGGCATATTGCATATCCCTTGAGACCTCGGTAATAATTGCAGCCAGCCCTATGGCAACAATAGCGACAGCGATCAAAACCTCTATCAAGGTAAAGCCCTGCTGGCATGGTAATCTTACTGCACCTCTTCTGAATAACCTCATATCAGTCGTCATTGCTGGAGAGCGTATTCAAGCTTGCCATTTATACCGCTACTCACCGAATAACGGACATCACCCTCCGCTGCCGACACATTGATAATAAAGGGCGTCTTTTCACCGGTAGGGTAGAGATAGATGCGCGGCACATCATCAGCGGTAGCATTCGCTGAAGTGGCAGCGGCACCTTCTAACTCGATATCCAGCGTCAGGCCATCGGGTAATTGATGTGGTGACAATAACCGATCCTCCACTTCATGCCACTGATCCTGATCACTGATCAAAAATCGATAACCGTCGACAAACACCTCAACAGCGATAATTTTTGATCCCAACAGTGACTCCTGACTAGCCAGGCGAAGTAGCGCCGCAAGACGCTGTGCCTCCTCTTTTACCTGATCATGACGGTCGGTCTGGAGCGAGAGCAGGAACACAGAAGTCATCACACCAATAATCACGACCACAACCAGGATCTCTAGCAGGGTAAACCCCTGAACACGGGCAGGCTGACAATGGTTGGCGGACGACATCGGCAATGGCCGTAACTAACTACAGATCCCAGTTACCGATATCGATATCCTCACCTTCACCACCGGGGACACCATCTCGGCCCAGGGTATAGATATCGATCGCACCATGGGTACCTGGATTCAGATAGAGATATTCCTTATCCCAGGGGTCTTTCGGTGTGCGTGGTAAGTATTTGCTCACCAGAGCATCCAGACCTTCATCAGTCTTGGGATAGTCATGTTTGTCGAGCCGATACATATTCAGCGCACTCTCGATGCCACGGATATCGGACTTGGCCTTAGTGATTCGGGCCTCTCCCGGCTTATCCATAATATTGGGCACGATGACCGCAGCAAGTATGCCCAGAATGACTACGACGACCAATACCTCAATCAGCGTAAAACCGCGCTGCCCACCAGGTCGTGCCAGAGGTGTATTACCACAACTTTTTTTCATAACTTCCTTCCAATGCTTTCTATCTATTAAATAACCAACTGATTGAGTTCAAAGATGGGCAATAACATGGCCAGGACAATCAGCAATACCACTACACCCATTACCAGAATGACCACCGGGCCCAGAATACTCAAGACCATCTGTATGACACTATTAAGGTCGCGCTCCTGACTGGCAGCGGCCCTGTTCAACATCTCTTCGAGCTTGCCACTACTCTCACCACTGGCTACCAGGTGAATAGTCAACGGCGGAAAAAAACCACTATGCTCCAGGGCTCTATTCAGACTACTGCCCTCGCTGACCCGCTGAACCACATCAGCAACGGCCTGCTGCATCGGCAGATTGGTTATAACCTGGGCCGCTATGCGCAGCGCATCGAGTAAGGGCACACCACTATCAATAAGGATGCTCAGTGTGCGTGAAAATCGGGCCGTATTCAGGCCTTTGACCAGTCGAGACAACAGAGGCAGGCGTAGTAATAGTCGATGAAAACGTTCCCGCAATGACGCTCGACGGAGCATGAGCCGTGACACAATCATTATAGCCACCAGGACACCAACAATAGTGATGCCATGAGCCCGCAAAAAATCACTACTGGCAATCAGACCCTGGGTTAGCGGGGGTAGTTCCTGACCCATATCAACAAAAACCTGGGTCACTTGCGGTACTACATAAGTCAACAGGCCTGTTACCATAAGTGTGGCAATGATGACCAGAAACGCCGGATATACCATTGCCTGGATGATCTCTTTCTGTAAGGCCTGACGGCTCTCGGTATAGTCAGCCAAGCGTTCCAGCACAATGTGCAAAAAGCCTGACTGTTCACCAGCTGACACTGTCGCTCGATACAAGTCTGAAAATACGCGGGGAAAATCAGCCAATGCTACCGCTAGCTCATGACCCTCCAACACCCGCGATCGGACCGCCATCATGGTCTTCTTTAAGACCGGGCGATCACATTGCTGGGCCACAGCACCCAGACATTCCTCCAGCGGTAACCCCGATCCAACAAGCGTCGCGACCTGACGAGTAATCAATGACAATTCAGCTGCGGAGACACCTCTTTGAAAGTGAGCCCGGCGACCTGTGCCGGTCTCTTTTTTCTGTTTACTGATCTCGGTAACCTGCAACGGGGTCCAGCCCTGATCCCGGACCTTCTGTCGAATTTGACGCGGGCCATCACCCTCAAGCACGCCCTTGTGCTCGCGCCCCGTCGTATCCAGTGCTGTATATTCAAAGGCACCCAAGATTAAACCTCCTGGGTTACACGCAAGACCTCTTCCAGCGAGGTTTCACCATTAAGGACATGACGTATGCCATCCTTAAAGATGGATGGCGTTGAGGCCCGGGCATAGAGCTCAATGTCCTGGTCACTGACACCGTCATGAATCATGCTGCGCATCTTTTCATCGATAGCAATCAGCTCAAAGATACCGCGCCTGCCGGTGTAACCGCTAAAATTACAGCGACGACAGCCATTGGCGCTAAAGAGCGTCGGTAGCGCATCTGTCGCACTCAGCCCCAGCACCTCACGATCGGTCTCAGTGGCCATATGCGAGGTCTTACAGTCGGGGCAAAGGACCCTGACCAAACGCTGGGCCAGGATACCAATAAGGCTTGAAGACAACATGAATAGCTCAACACCCATGTCACGCAGACGGGTTATCGCCCCTACAGCGCTATTTGTATGCAGCGTCGATAACACCAGGTGGCCTGTCAAACTAGCCTGAACAGCGATCTCAACCGTCTCTAGGTCACGGATCTCACCGACCATGACGACATCTGGGTCCTGGCGCAAGATGGCTCGCAGACCACGGGCAAAGGTCATATCAACCCGGCTCTGAACCTGGGTCTGACTAATGCCGTCGATATAATATTCAATCGGGTCTTCGACCGTCATAATGTTGCGTTTTTTGTCATTTAACCCAGCGATGGCGGCATAGAGTGTTGTTGTCTTACCACTACCCGTCGGGCCGGTCACCAGCACAATGCCATGAGGCCGATGAATAATACGATCCATGATCGGCAATACCGCCTCATCCATCCCCAGCCGGCCCAGATCAAGCCGGCCGGCCTGCTTGTCCAGCAGACGTAGCACTGCCCGTTCACCGTGGCCAGAAGGTATGGTAGATACACGCACATCAACAGGACGACCCGCAACCCGGAGTGAGATACGACCATCCTGGGGCAGGCGCTTTTCGGCGATATCGAGTTTGGCCATGACCTTGATGCGAGAGATTAACAATGGTGCCAACATCCGTGATGGCTCCAGCACTTCGCGCAAGACCCCGTCAACTCGGAAACGAACAACCAGGCGACTCTCATAGGGTTCAATATGGATATCAGAGGCCTGTTCCTTGACCGCCTCGGTCAACAACGCATTAATCAGCCGGATAATCGGGGCATCATCCTGACTGTCCAACAGATCCTGCGGTTCAGGCAGTTGTTCAGCAATACGCGACAGATCCATCTCACCGCCGACATCACTGATACTCTGCATCGTCTCTGAGCTATCCTGTTCATAGCTGCGTTGCAAAGCCTCATCAAATCGTTCAGGGGAATCAATAATCAGTTTTACCGGAACACCGACATAACGCCGGACCTCCTGCAGTATCGTGCTCCTGATAGTCGGTCGACACAGCAATGTAACCTGTTCGGGTGTCACATCCATCATCAGGACACCATGTCGTTTGGCATAGGCCAGCGGCAGGCGCGGCAGTGTTACTGTCGTTTCTTCATTGCCTTCGTGCTCAGACAGGCTCGTCCGTGGATCAGTCATAGCCTGCTATTATTCACCGGTATGGTCTACAACCGTGGGCATAGGAGGATTACCATCGGCTGTCAATGAAGGTGGCTGGGCCAGAAATTCATCGATGGGTGGTAATAATGGAGAGCGTTTATCATCCATGAATAACAGTCCTTTATCCTTGGCCTTGATCTGGCTCTCACGCAAAACAGTATATTTACTGCGTGTTAACTGAGTGGCCATTGCGGCATCACGAATGATCGTCGGGCGCATAAACACCATCAGATTGGCCTTCTTGTTAGTCGTGGTCTTGTATTTAAACAACCAGCCGAGCAGTGGGATGTCGCCCAGGAAAGGTACCTTCTGGACCGATTCACTAGCCTTATCGTCCAGCAGACCACCAAGCACCATGGTCTGGCCATCATTGACGATGACCGCCGTCTTGATGGAGCGGGTATTGGTGGTCAGATCGGCGGCACCGACCGGTGTCGCGGCAAGACTATCAATAGACTGTTCAATATCCAGCTTTACGGCATCACCCTCATTAATCTGCGGCTTGATCTTCAGGGTAATACCGACATTTTCACGCGATATGGTCTGAAAGGGGTTGGTCGGGGTCGAACTACCACTGGTACTACTATAGGATCCGGTCAAAAAAGGTACAGTCTGGCCGACAACAATCTCGGCCTCCTCATTGTCCATCGTTACCAGGGTCGGGGTAGACAGGATATTGGTCGTTCCATCCCCCTTTAGAGAGCGCACCAGAGCGGCAAAATTCATCGTTGAACTATTGAACAGACCAAAGCCCAGGGTTAAGCCATCCTGATTCAGTGATGCCGGATTTCCACTGGTTAAACCCGCGCCTACCGCTGCCAGACCGGTTCCATTGGCAGACCCAAAATTAGTCAGACCAATCGGACCCTGACCACTCACCGAACCATCGACAGCCCATTGGATACCCAGTTCTGCCGCCGCATCTTCAGAAACTTCTGCAATAATAGTCTCCACCTGGACCTGGGCACGGCGCACATCCAGTTGCTTAATAACTGCCTCCAGGGTACGAAACATACTGGGTGGCGCGGTAATAACCAGGGCATTTGTACTCTCATCGGCCTGGATATTGACAATCTCATTCTGGCTCGGTGACTTTGGAACAGCGCCCTTCTGCTTGTTGACACTATCACTGACACCGGTTAATAACGACACTAGGTCCTTGGCCCGGGCATAATGCAGATAGACCACGCGGGTATTTCCGACGGTGGCCAGCGGGGTATCCAGATGTGAAATGATGGCCCGCAGCCTTAGTCGCCCGGCTTGGGCACCACCGACCAGCACGCTGTTTGTACGCTCATCGGCTATCAGAACCGGGGTCTCTTCGGCCTGATTGGCCTTATTCTGTTTTTCCAGCGCACTGAGTATTCGGACAACATCCGATGCCGAGGCATGCTCCAGGCTAATTACCTCAATACTGTCGTTACTTGGGGTATCAATGCGATCAATAATTTTCACCAGGCGCTGAATATTCGCGGCACTGTCAGAGACAATGAGGATATTGCTGCTGGCATAAGCAGCCAGATGTCCCTGCTGAGGTACCAGTGGACGCAGAATCGGGACCAACTGCGCCGCTGAGACATTGGATAATTCAATGACCCGTGTAACAAGTTCATCACCTGCACCGGGTTCGTTATTGCTTGCCAGCGGCAAGGCACCCTGCTTTGCACTAGCATTGGGCAGGATCTTAATAATATTACCACTTGGTACAGCAGAAAATCCGTGCACATCCAGGATAGACAGGAAGACCTGATAGACTTCCCTTTGATCCATCGGTCGTGATGATATGATATTGACCCGACCTTTTACCCGAGGATCAACGATAAAATTCTTTCCCGTCACCTCAGATACGGTATTAATGACTGCATTGATGTCCGCATCTTTTAAATTTAGCGTAACCGGCTCTGCTAATGTTACACTTACCGATAAATGTAGCATCACCATTAGGCCAAGGGCCTTAACAAAACGTCTGGTATTTATTTTATTGGA
This sequence comes from uncultured Gammaproteobacteria bacterium, assembly GCA_964650235.1. GTDB lineage: Bacteria > Pseudomonadota > Gammaproteobacteria > SZUA-140 > SZUA-140 > CAZYTT01. The sequence goes on from CAZYTT010000036.1 coordinate 15,798, forward strand.
TAATTGAAACACACTTCTCACAAGATCAAATCCTTATTACAGCGCTCATCTTACCGGACATTCTATTTATAATATACTGTTTACATGACAAACAAGTGTCACGATGAATTAACTTTTTTCAGCAGGTTACGATACATAGTCAACTTGGCGGCCTGAAAGTTGC
>CAZYTT010000037.1:0-15672 GCA_964650235.1 uncultured Gammaproteobacteria bacterium
CCAATAGTACCCACGTTTACGTGCGGTTTCGTACGCTCAAATTTTTCCTTAGACACGACAATTCACCTCTTACTCTATAAATGTTATTAACCTAAAAAAACCTATGAGACCTTTTTAATGACCGCCTCTGCTACATTAGCCGGCGCCTCACAATAGCACTCAAATTCCATTGAGTATGTTGCCCGCCCCTGAGTCGCTGAACGCAAGTCAGTGGCATATCCAAACATCTCTGCCAGGGGCACTTCGGCGCGGATAATCTTTCCTGCAGGTACGTCTTCCATTCCCTGTACCACACCGCGGCGACGATTCAGGTCACCCATCACATCGCCCATATAATCTTCCGGTGTTAGCACCTCAACTTTCATCATCGGTTCTAACAATACCGGTTTGGCGATCAGCGCGGCATCCCTGAAACACATCGAGCCAGCTATCTTAAACGCCATTTCATTTGAGTCAACATCATGATAAGACCCGTCAAACAGGGTCACCTTGACATCGACCATTGGAAAACCGGCGAGCACACCATTTTCCATCTGTTCCTGTACACCCTTATCAACAGACGGAATGTATTCACGCGGAATCACACCCCCAACAACACCGTTGACAAACTCATAGCCAGCGCCCTCTTCCTGCGGCTCCAGCTTGAGCCAGACATGTCCATACTGGCCACGCCCACCGGTCTGACGCACAAATTTGCCTTCATGCTCAACCGTCTTGCGAATCGTCTCTCGATAGGCGACTTGTGGAGCACCGACATTGGCGTCAACACTAAATTCACGCTTCATGCGATCAACAATAATTTCAAGGTGAAGCTCCCCCATCCCTGAAATAATTGTCTGCCCCGACTCATTGTCGGTATGAACACGAAAAGAGGGATCTTCTGCCGCCAGCTTACCCAGCGCTACAGCCATCTTTTCTTGATCCGCTGTCGTTCTGGGTTCTACCGCTACCGATATGACCGGCTCCGGAAACTCCATACGCTCAAGCGTAATTATATTATTCATGTCACACAGGGTCTCACCCGTTGTAACATCTTTCAGTCCGACAGCAGCAGCAATATCACCGGCGCAGACTTCCTTAATCTCTACACGACTATTGGAGTGCATCTGCAATAGTCGACCGATCCGTTCGCGTTTACCCTTAACAGGGTTAAAAACTGCATCCCCGGACTTGATGACGCCAGAATAGACCCGAAAAAACGTCAGCGTACCCACAAACGGGTCAGTTGCGATCTTGAACGCCAGGGCCGCAAAGGGCTCATCATCAGATGAATGACGCTCAGCGACTGTCTCATCAGCGTCATTTAGATGACCCTTAATGGCTGGCACATCCATGGGAGACGGCATCAGCTCTACAATCGCATCCAGCAATGCCTGTACACCCTTATTCTTAAAGGCTGAACCACAATAGACCGGAGTCACTTCGGCATTTAGCGTACGGATACGCATGCCATGTTTAATCTCTTCTTCGGAAAGCCCCCCGCTCTCGAGGTACTTATCCATCAGTTCTTCATTGGCCTCTGCAGCCGCTTCAACCATGTTCTCACGGTAGCGCTCGCATTCGGCCTGCATCTCTGCCGGGATCGACCTTTCTTCAAAGGTCATCCCCATATTGGTTTCATCCCAATAGATGGCCTTCATCTTGACCAGGTCGACCACACCCTTAAACAGATCTTCGGCACCGACAGGTAGCTGCATCGCTACCGGATGGGCACCCAAACGGGTCCTGATCTGATCTATGACACGGGCAAAATCTGCTCCCGCGCGATCCATCTTATTGACAAATGCCATTCGCGGCACATGGTACTTATTTGCCTGACGCCAAACTGTCTCTGACTGCGGCTCAACACCACCAACGGCACAAAATACGGCTACTGCACCATCTAGAACCCGCAATGAGCGTTCGACCTCAATGGTAAAATCAACGTGCCCCGGGGTATCAATGATATTGATACGATGCTCAGGGAACTGCTGTTCCATACCACGCCAGAAACAGGTCGTTGCTGCTGAGGTAATCGTTATACCTCGCTCCTGTTCCTGCTCCATCCAGTCCATCGTGGCTGCGCCATCGTGGACCTCACCTATCTTATGTGAGACCCCTGTGTAATACAGGACCCTCTCGGTTGTTGTGGTCTTACCGGCATCGATATGCGCCATAATGCCGATATTTCGATAGCGCTCGATTGGGGTCTTACGTGCCACAACACTTACCCGACTGTAACAATACTACCAGCGATAATGGGAGAAGGCCTTGTTAGCCTCTGCCATACGATGCGTATCTTCTCTCTTTTTAACTGCCGCGCCACGATTTTCACAGGCATCCAGGATTTCAGCGGCCAGGCGCTGCCCCATAGACTTCTCATTACGACCGCGCGATATATCAACCAGCCAGCGCATCGCCAGAGCTGTACCACGCTCACCACGTACTTCAGTCGGCACCTGGTAAGTAGCACCACCGACACGACGGGACTTTACCTCAACCAGTGGGCGAATATTTTCCAGCGCCTGATTGAATGAATCCAGAGCATCGCTACCCTTATTCTTGGTAATAACCTGATCTAAGGCGCCATAGACGATACGCTCAGCAACTGATTTCTTGCCACTCTTCATGACAATATTAATAAACCTGGCCAGCCTGACATCTCCGTACTTCGGATCTGGCAGAACTTCCCGTTTGGCGACAACTCTTCTTCTTGGCATTCTTGATTACCTGCTAAATCTTTAAGCTGTTACTTTGGACGCTTCGCGCCATACTTAGAACGACCCTGGCGACGTCCATCAACACCCGATGTATCAAGACTACCGCGAACGGTATGATAGCGCACACCTGGTAAATCCTTGACACGACCACCGCGAATCAGGATCACCGAGTGCTCCTGAAGGTTATGGCCTTCACCACCGATATAACTCGATACTTCCATACCATTGGTAAGGCGTACACGAGCCACTTTACGCAGGGCTGAATTTGGTTTCTTTGGCGTCGTAGTATAGACACGTGTGCATACGCCACGCTTTTGCGGACAGCTGTCTAAAGCTGGCACATTACTTTTGACCTGTTTACGCTTTCGCGGCTTACGGATTAACTGGTTTGTCGTTGTCATTAGTACTGACCCTACCCAAAATAAATAGTAAGCGCTCAATTATCACCGACTTGACGGCAACTTGCCGCCACAGACAGCCATAATTGAACGCTTTTGTGTTCTTGTCTGTAAAGGGATGTTTATATCCCTGCAAAGCCGCAAGATTTTATGGGGTTACGACCCTGCTGTCAAGCCTGATTTAGAAACAAATCAGGGGTTTTGTCGATTAAACCCAAAACAATCACTAACAGGGATTAAAAGACCTAAATTAAACAACCGCCTGGCATCGAAGACGCCAGGCGGTTGTTTATTTACTCGCTCTAAACGGTCAATCGAACGGGGTTATTCACCCTTTATTCCGGCCCGTCCCCAGCTAAATTTACTCCGCTGGTAGAACTACTCGGACGCTGTCCCACTGGCTGATTCTTCACTGGTAGTTTCTTCACCAGCTGAGATATTCAGCGCGTGGCGTAATGCCTCTTCAACTTCCTCGTTGGTCGGTCCCTGTTGCTCGGCCAGCACCATCTCTTCAGCCTGCAACTCCTTAGCACGACGAGCCTCATGATAGGCCATACCCGTTCCAGCCGGAACCAGACGACCGACAATGACATTCTCCTTCAGTCCACGGAGGTTATCCTTCTTGCCACTAACAGCTGCCTCAGTCAGGACTCGCGTAGTCTCCTGGAACGATGCCGCCGAGATAAAGGATTCCGTTGCCAGTGAGGCCTTGGTAATACCCAGCAGGAGCGGAACATAGGTGGCGATATTCTTACCCTCAGTAACAGCCCTGTCATTTTCTTCCAGCAGACGAGCTAGCTCGACCTGCTCACCCTTAATAAAGCTGGTATCTCCGGCATCAAGGATCTCGGCCTTACGCAACATCTGGCGCAGAATGACCTCGATATGCTTGTCATTAATCTTCACACCCTGGAGGCGATAGACCTCCTGGACCTCATTGACGATATAATTGGCCAGGGCCTCAATACCCAACAGGCGCAGAATATCATGAGGAGAGAATGGGCCATCTGCGATGATTTCACCCTTTTCTACATGCTCACCCTCAAACACCGTGATATGACGCCATTTCGGGATCAGCGTCTCGTAACGTTCCCCATTCGGACCAACAATTAACAAGCGTTGCTTACCCTTGGTGTCCTTACCAAAACCGACAGTACCGGTCATCTCGGCAAGAATTGCTGCATCCTTTGGCTTACGCGCCTCGAACAGGTCAGCAACACGTGGCAGACCACCGGTGATATCACGGGTCTTCGACGACTCCTGCGGGATACGGGCAATAACGTCACCGATGCTTACCTCAGCACCATCCTCCATATTAATAATTGCACCAGCGGGAAGGAAGTAGACAGCCGGGATATCGGTACCGGCAAAACACAGTTCCTTACCCTCATTGTCGAGCATCTTCACGATCGGGCGCAGGTCTTTGGCTGCCGAACCACGCGTCTTCGGATCAGTTACTACCAGACTACTCAGGCCGGTGACCTCATCCGTCTGGCGCTGAACCGTAACACCTTCAATGAAGTCACTAAAGTTCAGACGTCCGTCCACCTCGGTAACAACTGGGTGAGTATGAGGATCCCAGTTTGCCAGTGCCTGACCCGCTGTAACGGAATCGGAATCACTAATCGAGATCATTGCACCATAAGGTACCTTGTAACGTTCGCGTTCACGGTTATTCTCATCGAGAATGGTCATCTCACCTGAACGTGAAACCGCTACGCTATGGCCATCGGCATGCTGAACCAGTTTGATATTGTGCAGACGAACCGTACCGTTGATCTTGGTCTCGATGCTGCTGATCGCAGCTGCTCGAGAAGCCGCACCACCAATATGGAAGGTACGCATCGTTAACTGGGTACCTGGCTCACCAATTGACTGAGCCGCGATCACTCCGACGGCCTCACCAATATTGACCTGATGTCCACGAGCCAGATCACGACCGTAACAGGTGCTACAGATACCATAACGGTTCGCACAGGTAATTGGTGAACGTACTATTATCTGTTCAATACCATTTATTTCCAGTGACTCTACCCAACGCTCATCCAGCAGGGTTCCAGCCGGTAAAAACACCTCATCAGACGTGCCCGGCTTAAGGATATCTTCGGCCACGACACGACCCAGCACCCGGTCACTCAGCGGTTCAACAACATCACCACCCTCAATCAAGGAACTCATAATCAGCCCCTTGGTGGTTCCACAGTCTTCTTCGTTAACGACCATGTCCTGGGCAACATCGACCAAACGACGGGTCAGGTACCCTGAGTTCGCCGTCTTCAGGGCTGTATCGGCCAGACCCTTACGGGCACCATGGGTGGAGATAAAGTACTGGAGTACGTCCAAACCTTCACGGAAGTTTGCTGTAATGGGCGTCTCGATGATCGAACCATCAGGCTTGGCCATAAGACCGCGCATACCAGCCAGCTGACGTATCTGGGCAGCACTACCACGGGCACCCGAGTCAGCCATGATAAAAATAGAGTTAAAAGAAGGCTGTTTGACATCATTACCTTCGGCATCCTTGACGATCTCGCTACCGAGGCGATCCATCATCGCCTTGGCTACCTGATCATTCGTATGCGACCAGATATCAACAACCTTATTGTAACGCTCACCATTGGTAACAAGACCCGAGGTATACTGATTCTCGATATCCTTCACTTCCTGATCAGCCAGCTCAATAATGGCCGCCTTTTCATCCGGGATCATCATATCATTCACACCGATAGAGACGCCGGAGCGGGTTGCATATTTAAAACCGGTATACATCAGCTGATCAGCAAAGATTACCGTCTCTTTCAGGCCGACATTGCGATAACAGGCATTAACAAGACCGGATATCGCCTTTTTACTCAGATCACGATTGATCAGTTCAAACGGCATGCCATCAGGTAATATGTCAAATAACAGGGCGCGGCCTACTGTAGTATCGGCCACGCGGGTAACGCTTTCACGCTCACCATTATCACTTATCAGCACTTCATTGATACGTACCTTAACCTTGGCATGCAGGTCAGAAACATCATTCTCATAGGCGCGATGGACCTCGTCGATATTGGCAAACATCATGCCCTCACCCGGGACATTAACCATTTCACGGGTCATATAGTACAGGCCCAGAACGACATCCTGAGACGGTACAATAATCGGCTCACCATTGGCTGGCGAGAGGATATTATTAGTCGACATCATCAGGGCACGCGCTTCCAGTTGCGCCTCCAGTGACAATGGTACGTGTACCGCCATCTGGTCACCATCAAAGTCGGCATTGAATGCCGTACAGACCAATGGGTGTAACTGGATCGCCTTACCTTCAATCAGCGTTGGTTCAAACGCCTGGATACCCAGACGGTGAAGTGTCGGTGCACGGTTAAGCATAACCGGATGCTCACGGATAACCTCTTCAAGGATATCCCATACCTCGGGGCCCTCACGCTCAACCAGTTTCTTGGCTGCCTTGATCGTTGTTGCCAGTCCACGCAGCTCAACCTTGCTGAAGATGAAGGGCTTGAATAACTCCAGCGCCATCTTCTTTGGCAGACCACATTGATGCAGTTTCAGAGTAGGTCCAACCACGATCACTGAACGACCGGAATAGTCGACACGCTTACCCAGGAGGTTCTGACGGAAACGACCCTGCTTACCCTTGATCATATCGGCCAGTGATTTCAATGGGCGTTTACCGGAACCAGTGATGGCCTTGCCACGACGGCCATTATCCAGCAACGCGTCAACGGCCTCCTGCAACATACGCTTTTCATTACGTACAATAATATCCGGCGCATTCAGATCGAGCAGTCGCTTCAATCGGTTATTACGGTTAATGACACGGCGGTACAGATCATTCAGATCCGAGGTCGCAAAGCGACCACCGTCCAGTGGCACCAGGGGACGCAGCTCAGGTGGTAATACCGGCAACACAGTCAGGATCATCCACTCAGGGGCATTACCGGAATCGAGGAAGGCCTCCAGCAGCTTAAGACGCTTGCTTAATTTCTTGATCTTTGTCTCTGAGCCAGCCTCGGCGATCTCTTCACGCAGTTTTGGTACTTCATTCTTGATATCCAGTGAACGCAGCAGCTCTTCAACTGCCTCGGCACCCATACGGGCATCAAAGTCATCACCATATTCCTCGATGGCATCGAGGTAGGCCTCATCGCTGAGCAACTGGCCACGTTCCAGCTGGGTCATACCAGGATCAACGACAACAAATGCCTCGAAATACAGTACGCGCTCAATATCACGCAGTGTCATATCAAGCATCAGACCCATGCGTGATGGCAGCGACTTCAGGAACCAGATGTGAGCGACCGGACTCGCCAGTTCAATATGACCCATGCGCTCACGCCGCACCTTGGTCATCGTCACTTCTACGCCACACTTCTCACAGATGACGCCGCGATGCTTCAGGCGCTTGTATTTTCCACACAGGCACTCGTAGTCCTTGACCGGGCCAAAGATCTTGGCACAGAACAGACCATCACGCTCAGGTTTAAAGGTACGATAGTTAATGGTTTCCGGTTTCTTCACCTCACCAAAAGACCATGAACGAATCTTGGATGGTGATGCCAAGCCAATGCGAATGGCATTGAACTCCTCATCTGCACCCTGTGGCTTCAGTAAATTAAGTAAATTTTTCAAAACCGTTTCTCCTGACCTTAGCGGTCATCTGTATTAATAGTGACAATGTTGGTCTAGCGAACTCGACTCTAGTCGAGTTCGATATCAATACCCAGCGCCCTGATTTCCTTCAGCAACACGTTAAAGGACTCCGGCATACCCGGATCCATGCGGTGATCGCCATCTACAATATTCTTGTACATCTTGGTACGACCCTGAACATCATCCGATTTAACTGTCAGCATTTCCTGTAATGTGTATGCAGCACCATAGGCCTCCAGTGCCCAGACCTCCATCTCACCAAAACGCTGGCCACCAAACTGAGCCTTACCACCCAACGGTTGCTGAGTAACCAGACTGTAGGGGCCGGTTGAACGGGCGTGCATCTTGTCATCAACCAGGTGATTCAGTTTCAACATATACATGTATCCAACGGTCACCGGGCGATCAAACTGGGTACCGGTACGTCCATCAAACAGGATCGTCTGACCACTGCTTGGCAGGCCGGCCAGTTCCAGCATTCCCTTGATCTCTTCTTCATTGGCACCATCGAAGACCTGGGTCGCCATCGGTACACCACGTTTGAGGTTACCCGCCAGCACCAGCACTTCCTCATCAGTCAATGAGTCAATATCTTCCTTCTTACCACTGGTATTATAGACCTTATCAAGAAACTGACGAATCTCAGCAACAGCCTTTTGCTGCTCCAGCATCTCACCGATGCGCAGACCAACACCCTTGGCAGCCCAACCGAGATGGGTCTCAAGGACCTGACCAATATTCATACGCGAAGGCACACCGAGTGGATTCAGAACAATATCGACCGAGGTCCCATCAGCAGAGTGCGGCATGTCTTCTTCAGGTACGATCATCGAGATCACACCCTTGTTACCATGACGTCCGGCCATCTTGTCACCCGGCTGAATACGACGCTTAACCGCCATATAGACCTTGACCATCTTCAGGATACCCGGGGCTAGATCATCACCAGCGGTCAGCTTGGCATGCTTCTCTTCCAGCTTGGTGTCATATTCCTTACGGACCTGCTTTAGCTGGTCGCTCAATTGCTCCAGTTGCTTGTTGGCATCATCGGCCTTGAGGCGAATTTCAAACCATTTGTCACGATCAACATCGGTGAGATAGGCCTTAGTGATCTTGGCTCCACCCTTGAGGCCCTTTGGACCACCATCAGCGGCCTTACCAATTAATAATTTTTCCAGCCGGACATAGATATCTTCTTCAAAGATACGGAACTCATCGTTCAGATCTTTCTTGATGCGATTCAACTCGGCTTTCTCAATATCCAGAGCGCGCTGATCTTTTTCAACACCATCGCGAGTAAAGACGCGGACATCGATAACCGTACCAACCATACCTGAAGGTACACGTGACGAGGTGTCTTTTACATCAGAGGCCTTTTCACCGAAGATAGCACGTAGCAGCTTTTCTTCCGGCGTTAACTGGGTCTCACCCTTAGGTGTTACCTTACCAACAAGGATATCACCCGGCTGGACCTCGGCACCGATATAGACAATACCTGACTCATCCAGTTTTGACAGCGCACCCTCACCCACATTAGGGATATCACAGGTGATCTCTTCAGATCCCAACTTGGTATCACGAGCAACACAGGTAATCTCTTCGATATGGATAGAGGTATAGCGATCCTCCTTAACCACGCGCTCTGAGATCAGGATGGAATCCTCAAAGTTATAACCATTCCACGGCATAAAGGCGACCAGCATATTCTGACCTAATGCCAGCTCACCCATTTCAGTTGACGAACCATCCGCCAGTACATCACCGCGGGCAATCACATCCCCTGGGTTAACCAGTGGTTTCTGGTTAATACAGGTATTCTGATTCGAACGGGTGTACTTAATCAGATTGTAGATATCAACTCCGGGCTCACCGGCGATAGTCTCTTCATCACTGACACGCACAACAATACGTCCAGCATCAACATTTTCTACCACACCACCGCGGCGCGCTGTTACAGCAACACCCGAATCAATCGCTACACAACGTTCCATGCCGGTACCAACCAGTGGCTTCTCGGCACATAATGTGGGAACCGCCTGACGTTGCATGTTTGATCCCATCAGGGCACGGTTAGCATCATCGTGCTCGAGGAAAGGGACCAGCGATGCGGCAACTGAAACGGTCTGCTTGGGCGACACATCCATATACTCAATACGATCCGGCGCCGACAGTGTGAACTCATTCTGGTGACGAACATTGACCAGCTCATCAGTCAGCTTACCCTTGGCATCAAGTGTGGCACTGGCTTGGGCAATAACAAAGCGCCCCTCTTCAATCGCTGACAGGTATTCAATCGTTTCTGTAACATGACCATCGACCACCTTCCGGTAGGGTGTCTCAAGAAAACCATATTCATTGGTTCGAGCGTATACAGCCAGTGAGTTGATCAACCCGATGTTTGGTCCTTCAGGTGTCTCAATAGGACAGACACGACCATAATGAGTTGGATGTACGTCACGAACCTCAAAGCCGGCGCGTTCACGGGTTAGACCACCAGGGCCCAATGCTGAGACACGACGCTTATGGGTAACTTCTGACAGTGGGTTATTCTGGTCCATGAACTGTGATAACTGGCTGGAACCAAAAAATTCTTTAATGACGGCGGATACCGGCTTGGCATTGATCATATCCTGAGGCATCAGGCCTTCAGATTCAGCCAGCGTCAGGCGCTCTCGTACCGCTCGCTCAACGCGGACCAGACCAATACGGAACTGGTTTTCAACCATTTCACCAACAGAGCGAATACGGCGATTGCCTAGGTGATCAATATCATCAATAGTGCCGTGACCGTTCTTGATCTCCAGCAATACCTTTATTGCATCGATAATGTCAGAGTGTTCTGCACCCAGTTGCTCAAACAGCTCCTGGGAAAATTCATCATTACGAGCAGAGAAATACTGTCCATCATAGAGTATGCCGGCACCGGTAATTTCATCCCGGCCAGTACGGCGATTAAACTTCATCCGACCAACTGCAGACAGGTCATAACGATCCGGGTTGAAGAACAGATTCTGGAATAACAGCTCAGCAGACTCCTTGGTTGGTGGCTCACCCGGACGCATCATCCGGTAGATCTCTACCATGGCCTCTAACTGATTGGTTGTATGGTCAACACGCAGGGTATTGGAGATGTACGGACCATTATCCAACTCATTGGTATATATCGTCTGAAATTCTTTAATACCAGCTGTACGCAATTGACCGATCAATTCCTCGGTAATTTCGGCGTTGGCAGCCGCTATGATCTCGCCAGTCTCGGTGTCGATGACATCATGTGCCAGCACCTTTTCCAGCAGATATTCATCAGGGACAGTAATGGCCTTCAGGCCAGCCTCATCAATTTCACGAATATGGCGTGCAGTAATACGGCGACCTGTTTCAACCAGGACCTTGCCCCGCGCCGTTGTCACATCAAATGACAGGGTTTCACCGCGCAGGCGCTCGGGAATAAGTTCCAGTTTGATATCTTCTTTATCAAAGGCAAATGAATCCTTATCAAAGAACAGCTCAAGAATCTTTTGTGCCTCATAACCCAGGGCACGCAATAAAATTGTGGCCGGTAGCTTGCGGCGACGATCAATACGGACATAGACACCATCAGATGGGTCCATCTCAAAATCAAGCCAGGAACCACGGTAAGGAATAACGCGGGCAGAATAGAGGATCTTGCCCGATGAATGTGTCTTACCGCGATCATGATCATAAAAGACACCGGGTGAACGGTGTAACTGAGAGACAACAACACGCTCAGTACCATTGATAACAAAGGTACCATTTTCGGTCATTAACGGGATCTCTCCCATATAGACTTCCTGTTCCTTGATGTCTTTAACAACCTTGCGACTGGCCGGTGCATCCTTGTCATAGATCACCAGGCGTACGGTCACCCGTAGTGGTGCTGAATAGGTGACCCCGCGCAATTGACATTCTTTTACATCAAAAGTGGGTGTGCCAAGGTCATAGCTGACATATTCCAGTGCCGCACTACCTGAATAACTGGTAATTGGGAACACCGATGTAAATGCAGACTCAAGTCCAGTATTTTTTCTTTCCTCAGCGGTAGCACCCACCTGCAGGAACGAGCGAAACGATTCCAGCTGTGTAGCCAGTAAATACGGCTCTTCCAACACACTAGGGCGTTTGCCAAAATCTTTACGAATGCATTTTTTTTCAGTAAATGAATATGCCATCGGGTATCCTCAGCACAAAATAACAGTTTCCATTACCTGCAGACTTTGCAGGCACCTAACAGTGGTAAAACGCCAACAGGAACAGGCCGACAGCAAGCTGTCAGCCCGTTCCTGGCAACATTTTATTGACAGTTCAATATCAGTCGAGTTACTTAAGCTCGACTGTAGCGCCTGCCTCTTCCAACTGCTTCTTAAGCTCGTCAGCTTCATCCTTGCTAGCTGCTTCTTTAACAGTTGCAGGTGTACTTTCAACCATGTCCTTGGCTTCTTTCAGACCCAGGCCAGTGATACCGCGTACAGCCTTGATCACTTTAACCTTGTTTTCACCAGCACCGGTCAGAACGACATCAAATTCCGTCTGTTCTTCTGCAGCAGCGGCACCATCGGCAGCAGCAGGGGCAGCAGCAACAGCAGCTGCAGCAGTAACACCAAATTTTTCTTCCATCGCGCTGATTAAATCAACGACTTCCATGACAGTCATATTGGAAATCGTTTCCAAAATTTCATCAGTTGAAACAGCCATTATAATAGCTCCTTAAATAGTATTTATTTTGCAAAAACAGCCATGACCCTATCGGGTTCAGGCTGCGCTTTTCTGATCGCGAACTGCGGCCATGGTCCGGGCAAATTTATTGCCTGGTTCAGCCAGCGTGCTAACGAATTTCTGGACAGGCGCCTTCATTACAGCCATCAACTGACTGATTGCCTCATCCTTCGTTGGCATCTTGGCCAAGACACTAACATCACCAGGGGCCAACAGGCGCCCACGTAATGCAACGATACGGACGATGAGCTTGTCATGGTCTTTACTAAAATCGTTGATTACACGGGCAGCTGCAGCAGGCTCCTCCTGAGAGAATGCCAGCACCAGTGGTCCGGTCAATGAGTCTTTAATACATTCGAATTCGGTGCCGGCAACGGCCCTTTTCGCAAGTGTATTCTTGACCACGCGCAAATAGACACCTGATTCACGTGCCTTAACACGTAACTGGGTCATCTGCTCGACCGTCAAACCGTTGTATTCAGCAGCAACGGCTGACTGAGCCACTTCGGCATAGCTCGCGACATCGGCCACAATGGCCTTTTTGTCTTCGAGTGTTAACAAATGCCTTACTCCTGTGTTAACCGAATCCGACTTTAGCCCTACCGGGCCAAGCCATCACCGGATTATCACTTACATCGAGGTCTAACGACCCCACCTAACGGCATCCGACCTAAAATGATTGGGTGCGGTTACCATCTACGTAGGCTGCTACTTCTGATTAAGTCCTCAAACAACAGGACACCTACGGTCTTTGACGTTTCAGCTACCTGAGAGGGTAACTGAACCCAAAGTCTGATATTCGGTCAGTTCACCCACAGATGGGGTCAGCTGATCGATAGAATTTACATGGCGGCCTGATCTACCTGCAGCCCTGGTCCCATAGTACTGGAGACCGAGACTTTTTTCATATAAACGCCCTTGGCTGACACTGGCTTGGCCTTGTTCAGGGCCGAGATCAACGCTGCCAGATTCTCGCTCAATGCATTGACATCAAAACTAACCTTGCCGATTGAGCAATGAATTATGCCGTTTTTGTCTGTACGATACTGAACCTGGCCTGACTTCGCATTGTTGACGGCTGTTGTTACATCCGGAGTCACGGTGCCAACCTTGGGGTTAGGCATCAAACCACGAGGGCCCAAAATCTGACCTAACTGACCAACAATACGCATCGCATCAGGTGTGGCAATAACAATATCGAAGTCCATATTACCCTTCTTAACTTCATCCGCGAGGTCTTCAAATCCAACGATATCGGCACCTGCGGCCTTCGCTGCATCGGCGTTTTCACCCTGGGCAAAAACTGCTACGCGGACTGTCTTACCGGTCCCATTAGGCAATACGGTTGATCCACGTACAACCTGATCAGATTTCCGTGGATCGACGCCAAGATTGACACTGACATCGATTGACTCATCAAATTTTACGGTAGATAACTCTTTCACCAGGCCCAGCGCATCGGCCAGGGGGTAAAGCTTACCTGGCTCTACCTTTTCATTAATTGCCTTAAAACGTTTTGATAACTTTGCCATTACACAACCCCCTCTGTCTCGATACCCATACTGCGCGCACTACCAGCAATTGTGCGAACGGCAGCATCCATATCGGCAGCTGTCAGGTCGGGCATTTTGGTCTGGGCAATCTCTTCCAGCTGGACACGATTAACCTTGGCCACCTTGTTGGTGTTGGGGTTGCTACTACCACTCTTGATACCTGCCGCTTTCTTCAACAAAATTGATGCAGGCGGTGTCTTGGTAACGAACGTAAAACTACGATCACTATAAACCGTAATAACGACAGGAATGGGCATGCCCTGCTCAAGGCTCTGCGTCTGGGCATTGAATGCCTTACAAAACTCCATGATATTTACACCTTGCTGACCCAGGGCAGGACCAACAGGAGGACTTGGGTTTGCCTGACCTGCAGGCACCTGTAGTTTGATATAAGCTTCGACTTTTTTTGCCATGACATTATCTCCCGGGTTCAAACGCCTGATGTATAGTCACCGGGCTCCCCGTTATTAATATTTACAAAGATCAGGCACAGACCTGATCACCTGAAATTAACTCTTTTCGACCTGACCGAAACCCAGCTCAACAGGTGTTGAACGACCAAAGATCGTTACGGCTACCCGTAGGCGGTCTTTGTCGTAATTAACCTCTTCTACTACACCATTAAAGTCAGCAAATGGACCTTCAATGACGCGTACAACTTCACCCGGTTCGAACAGCACCTTAGGCCTGGGCTTCTCAACACCCTCCTGGATCCGGTCAATAATGCGCTGCGCCTCTTTATCACTGATGGGCGCGGGCCGATCACTGGTGCCACCAATAAAACCCATGACCTTGGGCACATCTTTAACAAAGTGCCAGGTCTCATCATCCAACTCCATCTGAATAAGGACATAACCAGGGAAAAATTTCCGATCGCTTTTACGCTTCTGTCCGCCGCGCATCTCCACTACCTCTTCAGTCGGGACCAGGATCTCGCCAAAGCGTTCCTCCATACCCGCGTGGGTTATCCGCTCCTTAATAGAACGAACGGCCTGCTGCTCGAAACCAGAAAACACATGAACCACATACCAACGCTTAGACATAACTGATCAACCCCCCTGACCGGTAAGGAACTTGACTGCCGCAGCAAGCATCATGTCAAACATCCACAGCATCGTCGCCACCACAAAGACCATAACCATAACGATCAATGTCGTCTGCACAGTCTCTTTACGTGTTGGCCATACAACCTTACGAACCTCTGTCTTCGAATCGCCAATATAGGCCCAGGCCGTTTGCCCAAGTGCCGTCTGCAGCGTAACTGCTACCGCGACCCCCAGGGCAACCAGCATAACCAGCACCCGCATCAACAACGAGACATCAGCATAATAATAAAAGCCGGTAATCGCGGCGATAATCACCGCCAATGCAACCAATAATTTAATTTTATCCGCCATCGACTTCTATAACCTGTTTTACTAACCGCCTGCCATTGGCAGGCCAGGAGGGAATCGAACCCCCAACCTGCGGTTTTGGAGACCGCTGCTCTGCCAATTGAGCTACTGGCCTAACTCGTGTAAACAACAAAAGGCCATGAGGGAAACCCCATGGCCTATCAAGCTGTTATCCTGTTACTCTATAATTTTAG
The DNA here is from genome assembly GCA_964650235.1 of uncultured Gammaproteobacteria bacterium. GTDB lineage: Bacteria > Pseudomonadota > Gammaproteobacteria > SZUA-140 > SZUA-140 > CAZYTT01. Next base: position 15,635 of record CAZYTT010000037.1, read on the forward strand.
CGACGACGCCGGCACCAACCGTACGACCACCTTCTCGG
>CAZYTT010000038.1:0-13578 GCA_964650235.1 uncultured Gammaproteobacteria bacterium
TATTCTGTCATGTGATACTGTGTAGTGCGGCAACCTACTGATATTTAACCCGGTCGACGCAACACATGCATTAAATCGCTCAGCCGGTGTTTGATTCGGCTGGAATAGTGACAACCTCGTTAGCATGGTTGGGTTCAGAAACTGCTTAGGCGGTTATCTTACAGCCAGATGGGAAGATCGTCATAGCAGGTGAGTATGTCTGCTCGCAGAGACCAAATGACCTTGATCTTGCGATAATACGCTACGATAGTAGTGGCAATCTTGATGCTTCATTTAGTACGGATGGTATCGTAACCCCTGATCTTGGTTCGATAAGCGATAATGGCCATGCTTTGGCTACGCAGCCAGATGGAAAAATTTTGGTGGCGGGATCAAACCCCAATGATTTCGTCTTGCTCCGTTATGAGGGATTTAGCCTCGATGTTACCCCGGATGCCTATGCTTTCACCGATGAAGTTGGTGTTACTAAGTCGCAGGTCCAGTATTTGAACCTAATAACAGTGGGTGGTTTAGATAGTGGTGTTGCAGTTCCGGTCAGTGTCAGTAATTGTGAATACTCGATCAAAGCCTCTGCCACCTACACAACTACGAATAATTGGGTAGAGAACGGTGATCAAATTAACGTCAGACATATCTCTGCAGCGAGTGCAATCACCAGTGTAGATACTGTTCTGAATATTGGTGGTGTAATGGCAACGAATGGCATTACCCATTTTGGTATAGATGAAACAATAATGGATACTTACAGCACAACAACCACCGCAATATCAGTGCCTCGTTCAGGTGGTGGCGGAGGCACTATAACTTGGATGGTGATAATTGGATTAAGTGCATTAGCGTTGAGGTATCGAAGCAGATATAACAATGCTGCAAAAAATAGTAACTGCTAGACTAGCGATAGTGTACTTAGTCATATCACTATGTCCGCTTCTGGCTGTGGGTTCAATTGATCGCCGGTAGCAGACAATGATAAAGCTATTACCAAAAAACTCGTATTTACCCACTAGTCTGCAATGTCTTCAAATATTGAAACAACTGGCGGGCATACTTCGGTGGTTTATTCGCTTCACCCTCTCGTCTGGCATTTCGCACCAGTTGTCGCAGCTGTTGGCGATCGGCACCCAACTGATCCACCAGTTCGTTGATCAGGGGATTAACCTCGTCGTTAGTGGCCGATAGTAATTTATCTCGCCACTGCTCAAGCTGATGAAATTCAGCCATTGCCTGTTTATGTGGCTGTGACAGTTTAAGTAATGCTCGTTCCAGCGCCGCGATGTCTCCTTCCCTCAGGACACCAACGATATACTTGATCTGACGCTTTAATGCACTCCGTTCCATCTTGCGTGCAGCCAGGATCTGATCACGGGCATGTCCATCCATGAGGATCCTATTTAACTGACCCAGTGGTAATGCGATTAATTGAGTAACCAGCGTCTTTATTGTCTGGATCTCACGCTTGAACTGTTCCTTATTGGGTCGCTCCGCCCGTTCTGTCGCATTAGTTAGATCTGGGTCGAATTCATTATCCTGCATAGGTATACTTTGCTCTACTTTGATTCTAATTGACCGTCAATGGGCCTATTATAACCTCTGCTGCCCATTAAACGCTGGATTAATCCCCCAAATCGAACTGAAGGTAGACCGATGAACAATCCCTATTTTATTATCCTAGGCCTCTTCACTGGCGTAGGAATAGGCACGATGATCTGGGGACTGAAAATCTTGAGGTCGGCCCAAAAAACGCGTCTATGGCCGAGTGTCAGCGGCACAATAACCATTAGTCAGCTCAATAATGAAGATGATGAGTTATTACCAAAAATTTGTTTTAACTATCAAGTCAATGACGCTGAATATAATAATACGCTGCAATTTCCTGCCGATACGACACCCAGCAAGGAACTGAGTCAGACCTATGTTGACCGCTACCCGGCTGGAGCCCAGGTTGAAGTCTATTACAATCATCAACAACCCGATCAGGCCACACTGGAGCCCGGCGGACACCCCGGTGACTGGCTGGTCTTTTTATTTGGTCTGGGTGCAACCATATTAATGCTGTATGCCTGGCTTACCCAGTAAATTAGACATTCACCCGGATTCACAGTGACAGGGGTTTTACAGGTGCCTCAAGCCAGCTCGAGTCATTACGCCAGTCAAAACTCGGATCGTCGACAAACAGTTCCAGTTCATTATCATCGGGGTCAGTTAAATACATACTCTTGCTCACAGTATGATCTGACATGCCAGCTATTGTATAGCCATTATCAAGCACCCGTTGCTTAGCGACACGAAGCTCATCAAGGGTGTCACCAATCTTCCAGCCAACATGATAGAGTCCGACCCGACGGCCGGTTAATGGCCCAGGGGCATCACCGACCTGAATCAGAAGTAATTCATGGTGGCTATGCCCCGTTGATAATATTGCCGCCCTGTCATTGAAGATGCGGTCCTTTACCTCCAGACCTACTACTCGGGTGTAAAAGTGCAATGATTGCTCAAGATCACGCACATAAAACACTACATGGGCTAACTCAATCATTACTATCATCTCCCTTTAAATAAAACCTGTCTCCATATTCACTGAATGTATAGTACTTTGGTGATGAGTCAAGTCGAATATGTAGCCAGTATACGCCTAATCCTGATGTACTGACCCATAGTGGTTCGGCATTTAGCCGATGACTCAGCACCTGACTAACGTGACGCCAGAGTGCTCGCTGCAAGGCAGGATCTACTGTACGTGAAAATTTCGCCAGATGGGCGAAATCCAGCCACTGGTTCATTGGACAGGGAGCAATCAACCGGGCATCTCCGCCCAGATTATCAAAGTCTACAATCGGTAATGTAGCGCTAAAAAAGTGACTAAATGGCTGCATATTAGCCTTAACCTGGCCTAATGCCGGACTATCAATAAATACACATTCAAAATTGTGCTGCAATGTCGCTATAGTCAGCGGTGGCATCTCCCAGAAATAGGCCTGGTAGGGTATGGCTGATAATTGTTTTATAAAGAAGGTAACAAATGAAGGGTCGTGGTGCCAATATCTAATGACATCGGTAAACCGAAGCGGTTGTTGACCAGCAAACAGCCTTAATCGAATAGCCTTTTCATTGGCTAAATGTTCATAGCGTGGCTGATACATTTTTCCCTGATTTCAACATGGCCAGTCTGCAATATTGGTGAAGACTGACAACGTACTCTGTTTTCTGGTTACAATAACAGTATACCAATAACTGTTTTCATTATCCTGATATCAACGCTTGTCTTTGCCCTGATACATAGTCTGCTGGCACACATCCGCATCAAGCAATGGGCCTACCGTAATGCAATATCACCTGTTCTATGTCGTCTCTACAACTATTTTGACAGCTTTATGGTTTATATCGTGATCATTCAAACGGATCAACCACTCTATCGACTTCAAGGCCTTTATCTGGTCCTCGCCTATTGTCTCCAAGCCATTTCAGTGATCCTATTTTACCTGTCGATAAAGGTAATCGATACTCCTGCCTTTCTTGGATTAAAGGCCTTCCCTAATAACAGCGAACCATTTTTAGTCCAGGGAATATATCGATTTGTGCGCCACCCGATGTACAGTAGCCTTATACTATTTATGTTTACACGGCCATCGCAGAGCATTAATAGCCTGAGTCTTTTCTGGCTGTCACGCTCTACTTTATTATTGGCTCACGTCAGGAAGAACAGCGGCTTTTAAATGACAACCCTACCTATGCCAGTTATCGTCGCCAGATCCCCGGCTTTATTCCTCACCTGACCCAGTTATGGCTGGCCATTAAAACGATATCAGGTAAATCCTGATCATCTGTCACACACTGCAATTTAGTAAAGTTGCAGTATTTAGTGAGGTAGATATTTCAATGGATTTACAGGTTTACCCTTTTCCCTGACCTCAAAATGCAGTTTTACTCGATCAGTACCACTATTACCCATTGTGGCAATCGCCTGACCGGCCTTAACATCCTGCCCCTCTTCAACCAGTAGTCTCTCGTTATGGGCATAGGCACTTAAAAAGCGTTCATTATGTTTGATAATAATTAACCGACCATAGCTGACCAGCCCATCACCTGCATATACAACCCGGCCACTGGCAGCGGCCTTGATCTTAATCCCAGCACGATTGGTTATATCGATACCCTTTGAGCCAGGTTGTCTGATAGAAAACTTTTTAATAATCTTGCCTTTCACCGGCCACTGCCAGACGATTTTTTTGGAGTAGTGAGGCGATGGTGGACTCTTAATAATGATCCGCGGCTCAGTCTTTATCGTAGTTGATGGCCGCGGTTTTTTTTCTGCTTCTATCCTGGATATTATCCTGGGAGCGATCCTGGCATTGTCATTAGCGGCGACCGGCCTGCTCTCTGTGACCGTTACCGCCGATATAGATTGCGCATTTTGACCCAATGGATTGACTACTGACCCCTGGGGTGGGCTAACTCGCAAACGTTGACCGAGTGAAATAATATAAGGTGCCTCAATATTATTCCATTGGGCAAGCTGCTTATAATCCTGGCCATAGCGAAAGCTGATCGAATAGAGGGTATCCCCCCGTTGAACATGATGCCAGACATGACTGCCACATCCTGAAACAGCTAATAGCCCTGAAATAACCAGCAAATATAGCCAGAGGAACCTTCTTGTCGGATTGCTTATTTTTTGGCAGAACATTGCACAATAAACACCTTAATCACATTTTGTGTCAACGCCCAGAATCATCAAAATTCATAGCTCATTATTCATATTTCAGGTAAATTTATACAGGGCATATAGCATCAGGATTAAAACGGTAACGAGCCAACCAATACGATCTATATACTGGGGTAGTAATTGCGTCATTTTTTCACCCCCCAGATAAATCATCGCTGCAACCAGAAAAAACCGGGAACCGCGACCAATGAGCGATGCAATAACAAAGGGGATAAATGCCATACCCGCAACACCCGCACTGATAGTAATTATTTTATAGGGGATAGGAGTAAATCCGGCAATAAAGACGACCCATATACCCCATTCAGCAAACAGGGCCCGGGTGTGTTGATAGACCTCATAATAGCCAAACTGATGGATCCATGGTTCAACCATCTCAAAGGCCATCATCCCGATCAAATAACCTAAAACGCCACCCAGTGCTGAGGCAATGGTTGTCAGGGTTGCCAGGCTCCAGGCCCGATACCGTTGTGCCAGCACCATAGGCGCAAGCATCACATCAGGAGGAATAGGAAAAAATGAGGATTCAGAAAAACTGAGGGCAGCCAGATAATATCGGGCATATCGATGCTCTGACCAACTGAGTACTCGATAATAAAGTCGGGAAAAGAGTTTCATGGTAGCTACGGATAAGACCTAGCGATTACCCGGTACCATGGGCACAAAACTAACGTCCTCCAGCACCTTTTGCTCATAATCATCTTCACCAACCCGGTTAATCAGTACCAGCCGCTGTCGGCCCTGTGGTCCAACCGGAATAATTATCCTGCCGCCAATACCTATCTGTGCCAGTAATGCCTTGGGCAGGTGCTCCGGCGCCGCTGTTGCTATTATGGCATCAAAGGGTGCCTGAGACGGCCAGCCAATGGTACCGTCAGCATGTTGCGTACGGATATTACGCAGACCCAGATCCTGAAAGCGAGCTCGCGCCAGTTTAAGCAAGGGTTCTATGCGTTCGACAGTGAATACTCGACCTGCCACCTTTGACATGACCGCGGCCTGATAACCTGAGCCAGTCCCAATCTCTAAGACGCTATCCAGTGACCCACTATTAAGTAGCGCCTCTGTCATACGAGCAACAATATAGGGTTGAGAAATAGTCTGTCCATGGCCGATAGGTAGAGCGGTATCTTCGTAGGCCCTGCTTGCCAGGGCCTCATCGACAAAGATATGGCGGGGGATAGCACGCATCGCATCCAGTACCTCGGGTTGCTGGATGCCATGATCCTGTAAACGCTGTATTAAACGCTCTCGTGTCCGCATGGACGTCATACCAATACCCTGATGACGTATATTCACAGCACTATTCCGGTAGCCCATTCAGCCGTCATTTCCAACCGATTGTAACGGGTGAGATCAATTTGAATGGGTGTAATAGAGACCTGGGCATTCTTAATCGCATAAAAGTCTGTGCCAGGTCCGGCATCCTGTTCACTACCCACTGGCCCAACCCAGTAAATTGGCAAGCCCCTGGGGTCAACCATGGAGATGACAGGTTCAGATTTATGACGATTACCCAGTCGGGTCACACTGATACCTTTGAGTTCATCATAGGGGATATCCGGGACATTAATATTCAGGATGCTATCAGCTGGTAGAGGAGATTTAAGCAGATGATCCAGTAAATTTACAATTACCATTGCCGCTGTCGCGTAATGACAAGGTTGTTGTCCAGCCTTAGTAGCCGCCAGTGATACAGCGATTGCCGGCAGGCCGAGAAATCGCCCTTCCATCGCTGCCGCCACTGTTCCTGAATAGAGGACATCATCGCCCATATTGGCACCGGCATTAATGCCGGAGATAACCATATCGGGCTCTTCCGGTAATAGCCCGGTAATTGCCAGGTGGACACAATCTGTCGGGGTACCGTTAACACGAATAAAACCGTTATCGCCCTGAATTCCCCGCAGTGGTCGATCCAGTGTTAATGAGTTACTCGCACCACTCCTGTCCCGATCCGGGACGACAACATGGATTGTTGCAATTTTTTCGAGATGTTCGGCAAGGCAGGTAAGCCCGTGAGCGAGATACCCATCATCGTTGCTGATCAGAATGTTCATGAGTGATAACCACCGCTAATTTACGTCAGTAGCTATTAATTCATTGCCAGCGTGCACAATGTCATCAATGCAGTGGGGTAAATTCCAAGCGCCAGTATTGCCAGGCCATTGATACTCATTATGGCATTCATATCAAAGGTACTTGTCAAAGGCTGATCATTCTCAGCGCGATCAAAATACATGGTCTTGACTATGCGCAGGTAATAAAATGCTCCAATGACAGACAGTACCACAGCGGTAACAGCCAACCAGACCATACCAATATCAACAACAGATCGCAGCACCAGCAGTTTGGCATAAAAACCAACTGTCGGTGGCACACCCGCCATAGAAAACATCAGTATTAACATCATAAAGGCAAACCATGGACTGCGGTCATTGAGACCGCGAAAATCTTCAATCATCTCGGCTTCAAAGCCATTTCGACTCAGAAGAATAACCATTCCAAATGCACCAAGTGACATCAGGGTATAGACCAGTACATAAAACATGGCTGCCGAATTACCTTCCATTGTCCCCGTCAGTATGCCAAGCATAAGAAAACCAACATGCGCAATCGAGGAATAGGCCAGCATCCGCTTGATATTTTTCTGGGCAATAGCGACGATATTACCAACCGCAATCGAGAGTATTGCCAGGATCGTCAACATATCCTGCCACTCCATATGCAGGCCTGCCAGCCCATCCACAAGTAATCGAATTATCATTGCAAAGGCGGCAATCTTTGGTGCTGTGGCGATAAACAGGGTTACAGCCGTAGGCGCACCATGATAGACATCAGGCACCCACATATGAAATGGCACCGCACCAAGCTTAAATGCCAGGCCAATAACAATAAAGGTCAGACCAAATACCAGGACTATATTATTGTCCTGACTATCCTGAATAAACGTCGCGATAGCGGGCAAATTCAGACTACCTGTTACTCCATAGACCATCGACATACCATAGAGCAACATACCCGATGCAATTGCACCCAAGATAAAATACTTCATTGCCGCTTCTGCTGGCTGCTCTGCATCGCGATTAAGTGCAACCATCGCATACAGTGACAATGACAGGGTTTCAAGACCAAGATAGATCATCAGCATGGTATTAGCCGAAACCATGATCATCATTCCGAGCACTGCAAACAGACCCAGGACAAAATACTCACCAGTGAATAGCTTACGCTCTCTCAGATATTCGCGGGAGTAAAGAAAGGCTACTGCACTAACAAGATAAATAAAGACCTTGAGCACATCACCCATTCCATCACTGATAAACATATTGCTGAAAGCGGTTTGAGAACTGGAATCATGCAGACTCACCGTCAGTATTGTTGCTCCGAGCAAGGTTAGCTGAGTTAATAGATAACTAATGATGCGATTGTCATCTGTCAGAAACAAATCAACAATAAGCACAACACAGGCCATCGATAACACGAAGATTTCGGGCAGTGCGGGTAATAAATCATTTACATCAAAATTCATATTCTGGTTCTCTTGGCTAGCTTAGGGCTGACCTGTAAAGACTACAATTTGGTGGTCATCACTTGCTCAAGCAAGTGATCAACCGAACTATGCATAACATTCACTAATGGATCGGGCCATACACCCAGCAATATAACGAATACGGCTAACACACCGAGAATCAGGGCCTCACGGCTATTCAGGTCCTGCAACTGTGCTACTTTATCATTCGTCACCTCACCAAAGACAACACGTTTAACCATCCATAAGGTATAGGCGGCACCCAGGATTAGCGTTGAAGCGGCTAGAAAGGCATACCAGAAATTGGCCTTAAAGGCTGCGAGCACAACCATAAACTCACCGACAAAACCGGAGGTACCTGGAAGACCAGCGTTTGCCATTGCAAATAACACCATAAATGCGGCGAACCAAGGCATGGTGTTGACGACCCCACCATAGTCACTGATGTTGCGCGAATGCATGCGATCATACATAACACCCACACAGAGGAACATCGCCCCGGAAACCAGCCCATGGGAGATCATCTGGATAAGGGCACCCTCGATACCCATACCTGCACCACTGATATTGCCGTTCTGCTGAAAGATCGTAAATACCAGGAAAAAACCAAGGGTAACAAAACCCATATGTGATATCGATGAATAGGCGATCAGCTTCTTCATATCTTCCTGGACCAGCGCAACTAGACCAATATAGACAACAGCAATTAACGAAATAGTGATAATAAACCAGTCCAGTTCAGCGCTTGCATCCGGTGTTATTGGTAGCATAAAGCGAATGAAACCGTAGGCACCCAGTTTCAACATAATGGCGGCCAGAATTACTGAACCACCCGTTGGGGCCTCGACGTGGGCATCTGGTAACCAGGTATGAACCGGCCACATGGGCACCTTGACAGCAAAGGCGATAAAAAAACCGAGGAAGATCAGAATCTGAGCAGTCATCCCCAGTGGCACGTTGTGGAAATCCAGCAGACTGAAACTGTCAGCCTGAAAATACAGGTAGATCAACGCTATCAATAAAAACACTGACCCCAGAAACGTATAGAGAAAAAATTTGATTGAAGCGTAAACCCGGCGTACCCCACCCCAGATACCGATGACCAGATACATTGGTATCAGCATCGACTCCCAGAAAATATAAAACAGGATGGCATCCAGCGAACTGAACACACCTATCATCATCCCTTCCATAATCAGGAAACAGGCCATGTATTGACCTGGCTTGTACTGAATAACTTCCCAACCAGCAATCACTACCAACACGGTCGCGAAGGTGGTCAGTAGAATCAATGGCATGGAAATACCATCGACACCTAAATAATAATTGATGTTAAAAATTGGTATCCATGCCAGTTTTTCGACAAACTGCATCTCATAAGTTGAACTATCAAAGCCAGTAAATAATGGGATTGACAATAAAAAGGTAACTAATGAGACCAGGAGCGACAGCCAACGAACTGTTGAATCATTGCTGTATTTGGCCGCAGCTAAAATAAACAGGCCACCGATAATCGGTACCCAGATAACCAGGCTGAGCAGAGGTAAACCAGAAGCCATTATATAATCCTACACAGATTTATTACAGAATCACAAAAAACGTCATCATGCCCAACAGGCCTATTATCATGGCAAAGGCATAGTGATATAAATAACCAGTTTGAATACGTCGTAGTACTGAAGCAAACCAGCCAATTGACTGGGCTGTACCATTGACAAGAACACCATCTATGGTCAGTTGATCACCTGACTTCCATAGTGTTTTACCGAGTAACCGGCTACCCCCAGCAAAAAACTTCGCATTAAATTCATCAAAGCCATAATTACGCATCAACAAATTATAGATTGGGGACATGGCCTTGCGTCCACTTTCGGCAAGGGTAGGTCTCTTCATATAGATAAACCAGGCTGACCCCAGACCGAGCATGGCTAAATAGAACGTGGGACCCATCATACCGTGCAGAATAAAACCACCTACACTATGAAAATGCTCACCAATATGTGCCAAGGTATCATGGGCTGTAGCAACCTGAATGGCTGAACCAAAGTATTCGCCAAATAACATCGGTTCGATTGTAATGGCACCGATTAATAAAGATGGAATTGCCAGCAAGACCAGAGGTACCGTCACGACCATTGGAGATTCATGCAGGTGATCTCTGGTATGATTATCCATACGTTCCTTGCCATGAAATACCAGAAAGAACATGCGGAATGAATAGAATGCAGTAATAAAGACACCGGCTAACACGGCGGCATAGGCAAATGAGGAACCGGGTAAATGAGAGGCATGGACGGCTTCAATAATACTATCCTTGGAGAAAAAGCCCGAGGTCCCGGGAAACCCGATGAGTGCAAGTGATCCAATCAGCGATGTCCAGTAGGTAATGGGCATATACTTCTTCAGCCCGCCCATATTGCGGATATCCTGATCATGATGCATGGCAATAATGACTGATCCAGCTGCCAGAAACAGCAAGGCCTTAAAGAAGGCATGTGTCATTAGATGAAAGATGGCAGCGCTATAGGCTGAGGCACCCAGGGCCACGGTCATATAACCTAGCTGAGATAAGGTTGAATAGGCCACTACGCGTTTAATATCGTTTTGCACAATACCCAGCAGCCCCATAAACAACGCCGTAATTGCACCTATAACCAGTACAAAACTCAATGCGGTCTCGGATAATTCATACAAAGGTGACATCCGGGCAACCATAAAGATACCAGCCGTTACCATCGTTGCGGCATGGATCAATGCTGAAATCGGGGTTGGACCTTCCATAGAATCCGGCAACCAGACATGCAAAGGTACCTGCGCCGATTTACCCATAGCCCCAATAAATAACAGGATACAAATGACAGTCATCAATGACCACTCGTAGCCTGGAATAACAGTGATAGTCATATCCTGCATTAAAGGCGCCGCTGCAAATACATCCAGATAATCCAGGCTATTAAAATACATCAAGACTGCAGCGATACCGAGTAGAAAACCAAAGTCACCCACCCTGTTGACCAGAAAGGCCTTCAGGTTGGCATATATCGCTGACTCTTTTTTGTACCAGAAACCGATCAATAGATATGAAACCAGACCAACCGCTTCCCAACCAAAGAACAGTTGCATGAAATTATTGGCCATAACCAACATCAGCATAGAAAAAGTAAATAACGAAATATAGCTGAAAAAGCGTTGATAACCCGGGTCATCATGCATATAACCAATGGTATAGATATGTACCATCAGTGATACAAAAGTAACGACCATCATCATTAGCGCCGTCAGTCGATCAATCATAAAACCAACTTCAAACTGAACGCCATCACTGACTAACCATGTATAGACTGCACCATTAAAGGTTGGGGCATCATCAAGAACGATTGATTTAAAGACAACTGAGGATAGAATAAACGAGACAGCGACACCGGCGATAGTGACCCAATGCGCACCGCTACGTCCTATCTGTCGACCAAACAACCCGGCGATGGCTGATCCGAACAGCGGGGCCAGGACTATTGCAAGATAAATACTTTTCATGATTACCCTTTCAATGAATCCATGTTGGTCACATTGATCGTGCGCTTGTTACGGAACAAGACAATCAATATTGCCAGACCAATCGCGGCCTCAGCTGCCGCAACTGTCAAAATGAAAAAGACAAATATCTGACCTGCAGAATCAGACAGATAATGGGAAAAGGCAATAAAATTGATATTTACTGCCAGCAACATTAATTCAACAGCCATTAATAGAATAATGATATTTTTTCTATTAAGAAATATACCAGCCAGACTGATACTGAAAAGTATCGCGCCAAGGATCAGATAATCAGATAATGCGATCATTGTTTTCTCAACTCTAGTCCGTAATCGTGCCGACTATTTCTCGGCGTCCAAGGTAGTAACAATTCTTACACGATCATCACGTTCCACCATTACCTGCTCTGCCGGGTTCTGATACTTGGTATCAGGGCGTCGGCGCATTGTTAATGTAATGGCAGCAACAATGGCAATGAGTAATATTGTTGCTGCGATTTCAAATGGATAGGCATAAACGGTATACAGTATCTCACCTAATTCTTCGGTATTACTGTAATCCGCACCATGCTTGACGGGTGAAGCGACCTTATCCAGACCAAACATCCGTGGCCCAACAATAAAGGCCATTTCCATCAGGATAATGACGGCCACTGCCAATCCGACTGGCAGATAGCGAATAAAACCTTCTCGCATCGGTTCGACATTTACATCGAGCATCATTACCACAAAAAGAAACAACACCATCACCGCACCGACATAGACGAGTACCAGGACGATGGAGAGAAATTCTGCCTCCATCAGCATCCATATCGCAGCACTGGTAAAAAAGGCCAGCACCAGAAATAATGCGGCGTGAACTGGGCTGCGTACTGTAATTACGGCGCACGAGGCCACTACCAGAATGGTGGAAAACAGATAAAACAAAATAGGTTCAATATTCATCAAAGCACTCTAGTCAATATGCAATTAGTTATTAGCGATAAAGTGCATCAAGGGCACGATCTTCGGCAATCTGTTTTTCGTGTTTATCTCCGTGAGCAAGTAATAACCCTTTGGTCATTATATTCTGGCCACGCTGATCATAAACATATTCAAATTCGCGCGTCTCAACAATGGCATCAACCGGACAGGCCTCTTCACAAAAGCCACAATAGATACATTTAAACATATCAATGTCATAGCGCGTCGTTCTTCTGGTGCCATCGTCACGGGGTTCAGCCTCAATCGTAATCGCCATCGCTGGACATATTGCTTCACATAATTTACAGGCAATACAACGCTCTTCACCAGAGGCATAGCGACGTAAGGCATGTTTCCCTCTGAAACGATTGGATTGTGGTGTCTTTTCTTCGGGATACTGAACGGTGATCTTACGCGCGAACAGATAACGTCCGGTCAAACGTAAACCACACAGTAATTCCCACAATAAAAAACTCTTCAGATAATATTGAACGGTTTTCATCTTCCCGCCTGCCTTAATCGAACCATGGTCCCAACTTTGCCATAACAGCCACGCCAACTACCAGTAGCCAGACTATAGTTACTGGTATAAACACCTTCCAGCCCAAACGCATGATCTGGTCATAGCGATAGCGTGGAAAAGTCGCACGAAACCATAAAAACAAAAATAGAAAAAAGGATATTTTTAGTAATAACCACACAATACCGGGAACCCAGCTAAACAGGGACTCCAGACCTGGAATCCCGGCAAAGGGAGATAACCAGCCACCGGTAAACATAATTGCCGTTAAGGCGGCAATCATAATCATATTGGCATATTCCGCCAG
>CAZYTT010000038.1:13678-15578 GCA_964650235.1 uncultured Gammaproteobacteria bacterium
GCATTAATATCAGCCAGCACCATTCCATCATCAAATGGAATAACGGCCCAGGCTGCCAATGCCGGTGCCAAGGCCAGCATCGGTGCAATTACAAATAGATACTGGTTAGCATTGGTTGGAATAATTATTTCTTTAAGGGCCAGCTTCAGACCATCGGCTATGGGCTGGAGTAATCCACGTGGTCCTACGCGATTAGGACCAATTCTAACCTGAACATAACCAATAACCTTACGCTCGGCGAGCGTCAAATAGGCCACCGATAACATAATGGGCACAACAATTAAAACAATCTTGGCCTGAATCGTAATTAGAAGCTGAATCGATTCAGGCACCAGTCCCCAGATATATAATATTGATTCCATTATCTTACGCCCTATCCATCAATCCTGAAATGCAGTTAATTCAACCACACTACCATAACGCCCCAGGGCCTCGGCACCAGACACCCCGGTATCAATAGCAACACAGCCAGCAGGAATACGCTGATCAATTTGCATTGGCAGTTTTATTGCTTCATCACCCTGTTTTACGGTCACCCATTGGCAATTATCCAGCTGCAGTCGTTTGGCCTCAGATCTGTTGATGGCGACAGCCAGATCCCGACCATCTTTGGTCATCTGTAATGATCCTGCTCGTCTGGTAATGCAATCAACGGCGTAGATTGGCAAGTCGGCAATACGAACCAGACCTTCAACAGGTGTCACGTTAACCGATATTGACGTTGGCCGTTTTGATTCAAATGAGGTCGTGGCGCATTCGCTCTCTAGCTCGGCCCTGATTTCATCTGAAGATACGTAGTCAAAACCTGCCAGCTCAAACAGATTACCCAACACACGCAATACCTTCCATGCCGGTCTCGCCCCACCCAGGGGCGTAACTGCTGCCGCAAATGATTGCCATTGACCAGTGATATTTACATAGGTACCCGAGGTCTCCGTAAAGGGGGTTATGGGCAGAATAACGTCAGCATACTGTTCCTGCAGACTACTCTGAAAGGCCGATAGTGAAATAACAGCTTCGGCCCCCATCAGACTATTAATCGCGAGGTATGGTTCAGCACTATCAAATTCCGGCTCTACATTCACAAGAACATAGGCCCTTAAACCTGCGGCCAACATTGCGCATGCATTCAACCCAGGAGCTTCTGCACTGTTACCAGCACGTTGTCGATGTGGCAGACAACCACTCAGACAGGCACCCGCACTATTACTACCTAGGGATAATTGACTCATTGATGATTGAGTAACATCGGCAAGCAATGCGGCCAAGCTTTCAAGCACGGCCAGGGAAGGATGCCGTAGTGCCTGTGTACCCAGCATAACATGCGAATCTTCCGCTTCAATAAGTGCTGCAGCAATCTTTTTATGACTATCTGTGACTTCGGTATCAGCCCGCAAAGTCTGTAAATCATTGCTGACATCAATCTGTTTCAGTTCATGGACAGCAACAACAACCGCAGCCAGATTATTAACCATCTGCGCGGGCGCAGAAATACATTTTTCATTTACTGGAAAATTAAAATCGTAGTCGACAACATTAATTACAGATACAGCACCACCTTCCAGTGCTAATTTACGAATACGATGACCAATAATTGGCTGATCTTTCTGTATATTTGAACCAATCAATAACAATGCATCCTGCTGCTCTATCTGTTCGATACTGATATCAGCATGTGGGTACTGCGGATCATTATCCTGGCCACTAAAATCCTGCTGGTGAAGACGATAATCTATATTATTAATGCCAATACCTCGCATTAATTTTGCCAATAAGGCCTGTTCTTCAAGTGTGGCGCTCGATGAAACCAGGGCACCTATCTGTTCTGTACCATTACCAGCAATGACACCTTTAAGTTTATTGACAGTAAACTCCAGCGCCGTACTCCAGTCTGTCTGTT
>CAZYTT010000039.1:0-15386 GCA_964650235.1 uncultured Gammaproteobacteria bacterium
TCTCTGAACAACCGGGTCCAACCATATGCACACCTAGGACCCTGTCTGTCTTCGCATCAGCAAGTATCTTTACCAGACCAGAACTATCACCTTGGGCACGAGCTCGACCATTAGCCACAAAAGGAAATATACCAACCTTATATTCAATATTTTCAGTAACCAGGCTTTTCTCCGACTTGCCTGTCCAGGCCACTTCCGGCGAGGTATAAATTACTGAAGGGATATTATTATAATTAACCTCAGCATGATTCCCCGCTATTAACTCTGCAACCATAACCCCTTCTTCTGAACCCTTATGAGCTAACATCGGGCCCCGGACTACGTCACCAATCGCATAGACATTGGGCAGGTTAGTTTTACATTGCTCATCGACATGAATGAATCCCCACTCATCCAGGAGCAGCCTTGATTCTTCAGAAAAAAGGCCTTCAGTATTCGGTAATCTACCTACTGCAACAATCAATTTATCAAATCGTTCTGAATGATCGCCCTGACTATCGGTGTAATCTACCTTAACCTTGTTCTTATTCACCTGAGAAGATACTACACGTGCACCCAGGCGGATATCGAGTCCCTGCTTAAGGTATTGACTCATAGCCTCCTTTGCGATCTGTTCATCAGCCATGGAAAGAAAGGATTCCTGCGCCTCAAGTATAACTACATCCGCACCCAGACGTCGCCATACACTGCCTAGCTCAAGACCAATCACCCCAGCACCGATAATACCCAGTCTCTCAGGCACTTCGGTAAAGCTTAACGCACCGGAAGAATCTACAACAATGCCATCCTGCTGAGGCACCGCATCAATCTCTACTGGACTGGAACCAGTAGCCAGTATTATATGACTTGCCTCATAGCGAATAGACTCATTATTGTTACTAACTTCTATCTGCATATTCTCCAGCAATTTAGCCTGTCCAGAGATCGAAGTAATCCCATTAGTCTTAAATAATGCAGATACACCTTTAGTAAGATCATTAACAATTTTCTCTTTTCGCTTCATCATCACAGCCAGGTCCAGAGCCAATTCCTTAACATCTATGCCATGAGAAACAAATTCAGTTCGTGCTAAATTATATTTTTCTGATGATTCTAGTAGCGCCTTTGAAGGTATACATCCGACATTAAGACAGGTGCCTCCTAGCACCTGCTTTTGATCTTTATCTAACCATTGATCTATACAAGCCACCTTAAATCCAAGCTGAGCACAGCGGATAGCCGCCACATATCCAGCTGGACCAGCACCTACAACGATGACATCAAAGCGATTATTCATTGCTTACTCCCTGTATCTTTTAAATGATGTTACTGTTCAAACTTCAAGTAACATTCTCGCGGGATCTTCTAGCATTTCCTTGATAACAACCAGGAACTGGACAGCCTCCTGGCCATCGATAATACGATGATCATAGGACAAGGCTAAGTACATCATAGGACGCGCCACTATATTGCCGTCTACTACTACAGCTCGTTGCTCTATTTTGTGCATTCCCAATATGGCGCTTTGGGGTGGGTTTAATATTGGCGTAGATAATAACGAACCGAATACTCCTCCATTAGTTATCGTAAAGGTACCGCCACTAATTTCTTCAATGGCCAAAGTTGACTGCTTTGCTTTAAGGGCATATTCATTAATTCCAGACTCGATACCTGCCATATTAAGTGATTCGGCATTACGTAAAACAGGAACAACTAGCCCCCGCGGTGAACTTACCGCAATACCAATGTCAAAATAATTATGATAGACGATATCCTTACCATCAATAGATGCATTTACAGCCGGGAAACGTTTTAAGGCCTCAACGCTCGCCTTAACAAAAAAAGACATAAATCCCAGCCTGACTTCATGTGTCTTTTCAAAGATATCGCGGTATTTCTGCCTCATTTCCATTACAGGCTGCATATTAACCTCATTGAAGGTGGTTAATATTGCTGCTGTCTGTTGAGCTTCTACCAGCCGCTCGGCAATTCTCGCCCTTAGACGAGTCATTGGCACACGTTTCTCAGAGGCAGTAAAATCTACTTCGGGTGGATCAAGGACAGGATTAACAGAAATTTCCTGTTCACTTTCAACACCTTCATCGATAAAGCTTTCCTCAGCTTCCTTGAATGATGTGATAACATCTTCTTTGAGAATTCTACCACCACGCCCTGTACCCTTGATCTGACTACTATCAAGACCATGCTCTGCTATCAGTTTTCGTGCTGCTGGTGCTATTCCTACACTGCCCAGATTTTTAATTTCTGTGGTATCCATTGACACGACTTTATTCGCAGACTCTTGAGCTGAGGTGTTTCCCTTATCATCTCCAACCTCATTCTCGTGAATAATAGCCAGAACCTGTTGAGAAACCACTGTCTCACCAACAGGGGCAACTATTTCTTTCAAAACCCCATCAACATGCGATGGAACATCAAACATCACCTTATCTGTTTCAACGTCCACCAGGACTTCATTTTTTTTTACATGATCGCCTGGTTGTTTGTACCAGTTCACAATACTACCATCCACAACAGACTCGGGAAAACTTGGCGCCTTTAATTCAATATCCATTATCTGGCATCCCTCAAAAAAATTATTATTGGCCAAAGGCCTTACTGATTAATTCTTGTAATTGCTTTAAATGTAAAGAGATTCGACCTACTGCCGGTGCGGCAGAAAAAGGTCTACCAGCATAATGTAATTCCATATACTCGGGAATCAATGAGCGTATGTGATGCTGACTGGAAAACCAGGCGCCCTGATTTTTTGGTTCTTCCTGACACCAGGTCACATTTTTCACATTCGGGTATTTTTTAATCTCATTATTTAATACCATCTCTGGAAAGGGATAGAGTTGCTCTAAACGAATAATAGCTATATTAGAAATATTATCCTTACGCCGCCGTTCAAGCAGATCATAATAGACCCTGCCGCTGCATAAAATAATACGATCTACTCTGGTCTCATCGAGCTCATCAATGTCACCAAATACTGTCCGAAACTGGTCTGCGGTCAGGTCATCAATACTACTGGTAGCTAACCGATGTCTAAGCAAACTCTTTGGTGTCATTATTATCAGAGGTGTACGGCAACGAATATGCATCTGTCTTCTAAGCAGGTGAAACATTTGCGCGGCAGTTGATGGTACACAGACCTGCATATTATGTTGCGCACATAACTGTAAAAAACGTTCCAGCCTTGCTGATGAATGTTCAGGACCCTGCCCCTCATAACCATGCGGCAACATCATCACCAGGCCACAATTACGATTCCACTTTTGTTCACCAGCACTAATAAACTGATCAATAACAACCTGGGCATTATTGGCAAAATCACCAAATTGTGCCTCCCAGATCACTAATGTCTCGGGATCAGTGGTAGCATAACCATATTCAAAGGCAAGCACTGCCTCTTCAGATAATAAAGAATTAATTGCCAGGAAATTATTCCCGCCATTGCCCAAACGTCGCAATGGAATATAGGTCTGGTTATCGCGCTGGTTAGTTAATACGACATGGCGATGAAAAAAAGTACCACGACCACTATCCTGGCCCGACAGGCGCACACTGTAACCATCTTTTAACAGGCTAGCATAAGCCATTGTCTCGGCAAAACCCCAGTCAATAGCAAGAGCCCCAGATGCCATTTTTTGACGATTACCAAGGATCTTTGCAACTTTGTCATGGACGACGAAACCCTGAGGTACTTCTGCGATTCGATCATATAAATTTCTTATTTCAGAGCTAGAAATAGCAGTTTCTACCCGCGCAGTACAATCGCTATCATTATAAGGCTTCCAGTCAACCTCATATTCATAGGTAGATTCTTCATCAGGCACCCATTCGTCAACTACAACACCCCCTTTATCCAGTGAACTGAGATAATCTTCAGTCATGGTATTGGCATCTGCATCGCTGATGATAGATTTTTCTGTCAGTGCCTGAGCATAAGATGCCCTGACAGTCTCCATATCTTTTATGATGGCATACATTAATGGTTGAGTTACTGTGGGCTCATCGGCCTCACTGTGACCATGACGACGATAGCAGATCATATCAATGACAACATCATTTTGAAACGTCATACGATAATCCAGTGCCAATTGAGTAATAAATAATACTGCCTCGGGATCATCACCATTTACATGGAAAACTGGAGCGTTAACCATTTTTACCACATCTGTGCAGTATAGAGTTGATCGCATATCCTTCTGATTGCTGGTGGTAAAACCTATTTGATTATTAATAACTATATGCACAGTCCCCTTGGTCGAGTAACCCCGCGATTGGGACATATTAAATGTCTCCATCACGACGCCCTGCCCGGCAAACGCTGCATCACCATGGATTATAACCGGTACTACCTTTTCGCCCTCACGATCCTTGCGTCGTTCCTGTCTTGCCCTGACTGAACCCTCAACTACCGGACTAACAATCTCCAGGTGGGACGGATTAAAGGCAAGGGCAACATGAACATCCTTTTCAGCCGTACGAATATTTGATGAAAAACCCATATGATATTTAACATCACCGGTACCATCGAGTTCACGGCCATGAGTCCCCTCAAATTCCATAAACAGTTCTTCAGGCGTTTTCCCCATGATGTTGACCAGGACATTAAGCCGACCTCGATGAGCCATGCCGATAACAAGTTCTTCGGCACCATGACTACCTGAACGCTGTATCAATTCATCCAGCATCGGCACGAGACTCTCAGCCCCTTCAAGAGAAAATCGCTTTTGACCGACGTAGCGAGTATGCAGGTATCGCTCCAGTCCTTCTGCCATTGTTAATCGCTTTAAAAGGCGTTTTTTGGCTTCATCCGTTAATGCTATTTTTGCCTTTCCACCCTCAAGACGATGTTGTATCCAACGCCTCTCAGTCATAGCTGTTATATGCATGTACTCGGAACCAATGGACTGACAATAAGTCTGCTCTAGGACATTAATGATGTCTTTAAGACTAGCCTGATCTAACGAAGATATGGATTTGGCATCGAATACAGTTTCAAGATCCGCATCAACGAAACCATAATGACGATAATCAAGTTCAGCAACGGGAGGTAATTCCCAAATACCGAGGGGATCGATCTGTGCTTTCTGATGACCTAGAAAGCGATAGGCATCAATTAGTTTTTCGATGCGCAGCTGTTGTTCAATTTTATTTGTATCTGGGACTACAGTCGAGTATTCGTCATTTGTCACCCGCTTTCCAGCAAGGGCCTGCTGTTTTATTGAATTGCGTATTTCTGAGTGAGAGACATCATGACTATCGCCCTGAAGTAACTGAAAATAGGTTCTCCAGGGAGGAGTTACTGAATTAGGATCAGCCAGAAAGCTGTCATAAAGCTGCTCAAGATAACTAATATTACCACCGACAAGCATTGAGATACTTTGTAAGGTATGTAAATCATTATCTTGACTCGGTTTGTCCATCGTCGAACGTGATTCCGCTTTCAAAATTTTAACGCTACTTTCCCTGACTTAACAGTGACCATTTAGACCATGCTAACCGATAAGTTAATATATGTTAATAGTAACCATTTATTAACTTAATAGTCTGAATATTAAAGGTATAACAAGTTTCTTGACCTATTATTAATATTCAACCTTTATCTGCATGATTTAAATTACAGCAGGTCCAACTTCATCCCATTCGCGCTCGCATCTGTTTGGCATGGACATTGTCACCCTTCAATTCGTATATTTCCGCCATCTGTTCCAGGGTACGGTAATGTCCAGGCTGTCTGTCTATTACCCGTTGACAACACGCCAGCGCCTCATTAACGTTACCCGCCTGACAATAGATTTGCGATAATCCGATAAGAGCAAACGGATCAAAAGCCAGGTCAAGACTGTGTAAATAATGCCTTTTCGCCCTGTCATAGTCCTTTATATGGACCAGGGCGTCACCCAGGCGAGAATGCAAGCCCTGATTCTCAGGCTCAGACTCCAGCACCTTCAACCACCAAATCACGGCATCTTCGTATTTAAGTAGTCCACGATAGCTGTTCCCTAGCCCATAAAGGGCATAGGCATTGCTTTCTTCAATGGAAACAACCTGCTTAAATACCTCAATGGCCTGTTGAAATTCTTTCTGACGCTGATAAATATTACCAATCATCGTCAAAACTGCCACATTCGAACCATCATGCTGAACAAAGCGTTGTAGACATTCTAGTGCACTAGGCTCATTACCCTGCTTGTAATAGAGGCTACCCAAACCGAGATTTCCATATTTATCGTTGAGATCAAAGTGCAGTGCCTGACGGTATAATTGCTCGGCCTCATCCACTCGCTCCAGTTTTTTAAGCGCATCGGCACATCGCACCATCATATGGTAATCACGACTATTATTCTCGAGATACATCTGCCAATAATTTGTCGTCTGTTCATAATTTCCCATACCTCTAAAGGCATGACCTATCCCTTTCAAAGCAAAGGTGTTTTTTTCATCGATCTCGAGCATCAATTGATAAAAATGGATGGCTTGGGGATAATTATTTAATTCGCGATAGACGTGACCCAGGCCGACAAGGATAAATGAGTTCTGGTCATCAAGGTTATAGGCTTCAAGGAAGGCCTCCTCGGCATCATGGTATTGTTTCTTACTCAATAATGAATATGCCTGTTTTGACAGTCGTATTACAGATTTTGCTTGTATTGACATTAGTTATATAACCTATTACGTCCGAATTAAATTGAGTTGTTTTACAGCCCATCCAACATACATTCTGCCTATCAGGAACCCTTTGCCACCACGAATGTCTTAATCTATATGATCGGTTCAAAATCAGATTTCTACAGTCTGATATCGCAAGAATATGTGACTATAGTCACTGTGATTGTGATACTTTTTTGACAAAGTATGCTTTTGTCGTCCTGATTGCAGCGTCGATCGCCACCAAAAGCCGTGTCAATTCTGACCGACCTAAAGTCAAGACCAATAACTACTTGTTTTTATTGATTATTAGTATTTTTATACTGAAGTGCTTTTGTGGCATAACGATTGCTACCAGTTATGCACCCGGTTCAGTAGATCAACACCTTGCTGTGGTCTACCTAACACTATAGAGGACTTTACAATGGCCATATTTAATCACTTTCAATCGCGCTTTGAGCAGGCCAAAGAAGAAGAATTCACATTAAAAGAGTTTCTGGAACTGTGTCGAGATAAACCTGAGGCATACGCCAGCGCAGCAGAACGGATGCTGATGGCAATCGGGGAACCAGAACTGATTGACACCAGAAACGATCCACGCCTGAGTCGTCTATTTATGAACAAGGTAATCAAAATATATCCTGCCTTCCGTGAATTTTATGGCATGGAAGATACGATCGAGCAGATCGTGTCATATTTTCGTCATGCAGCACAGGGGTTGGAAGAAAAAAAACAGATCCTTTATTTACTCGGGCCTGTCGGTGGTGGTAAATCATCTCTGGCAGAGAAATTAAAATCACTAATGGAAAAATATCCATTCTATGCGATCAAGGACTCCCCGATAAATGAATCACCCCTGGGTCTGTTCTCCCGGGAAGAAGACGGTGCTATTCTCGAAGAAGACTATGGCATACCCAAACGTTATCTCAGCGGCATCATGTCACCCTGGGCAGTAAAACGCCTGCATGAATTTAATGGCGATATTACCCAATTCAAAGTAGTACGACTCAAACCAGCCATCTTGACTCAGACCGGAATTGCCAAGACCGAGCCGGGTGATGAAAACAATCAGGACATCTCATCCCTTGTAGGTAAGGTTGATATCAGAAAACTGGAGCAATATTCACAGGATGACCCTGATGCCTATTCTTATTCAGGCGGTCTATGTCTCGCCAACCAGGGATTACTAGAGTTTGTAGAGATGTTTAAGGCGCCAATAAAGGTACTTCACCCGTTGCTAACAGCGACTCAAGAAGGTAATTACATGGGTACTGAGGGACTTTCAGCCCTGCCCTTTGACGGAGTAATCCTGGCACATTCCAATGAATCAGAGTGGTTGTCATTTAAGAATAATAAAAACAATGAAGCATTTCTTGACCGAGTATATATAGTAAAGGTCCCTTACTGCTTACGTACATCCGAAGAGGTCAAGATCTATCAGAAATTATTGGCCAACAGTTCACTAAAAGATGCTCCCTGCGCACCAGATACACTGGAGCTATTGGCACAATTTGCTGTGTTATCAAGACTCAAGGAGCCGGAAAACTCGAATATCTTCTCAAAAATGCGTATATATAATGGAGAAAACCTCAAAGATATAGACCCTAAGGCAAAATCTTACCAGGAATACCGTGATTATGCCGGTGTTGATGAGGGGATGAATGGACTCTCAACACGCTTCGCATTCAAGATTCTGTCTCGCGTCTTTAATTATGACAATACGGAACTCGCAGCCAACCCGGTTCACCTGCTTTATGTCATCGAGCAACAGATTGCCCAGGAACAGTTTTCACCTGAAACAGAAGAAAAATATATATCATTCCTAAAGGGATATCTTGCCCCGGGTTATGCTGAATTTATAGGTAAAGAGATCCAGACGGCCTACCTCGAATCATATTCAGAGTATGGCCAGAACATTTTTGACCGTTACGTCACCTACGCTGATTTCTGGATCCAGGATGAGGAATTCAGGGACCCGGATACCGGAGAAAATTTTGACCGTTCTTCTCTCAATGAAGAAATGGAAAAAATTGAAAAACCGGCGGGCATCAGTAACCCCAAAGACTTTCGTAATGAAATAGTCAATTTTGTTCTTCGTGCTCGTGCACAAAATGATGGTAACAATCCAGCCTGGACCAGCTATGAAAAATTACGTGAAGTCATCGAGAAAAAAATGTTTTCTAATACGGAAGACCTACTACCAGTTATATCCTTTAATGCCAAGGCCTCAAGTGAAGACAAGAAAAAGCATGATAATTTTGTCGGCCGCATGACAGCAAAGGGCTATACCGAGAAACAGGTCCGCTTATTATCTGAGTGGTACCTTCGCGTCAGAAAATCCTCATAACTGAGTGATAGCCATGGGACAGATTTTAGACAGAAGACTCAATGGCAAAAACAAAAGCGCTGTCAATAGACAGCGCTTCATTCGTCGTTTTAAACATCAAATTAAAAAGGCAGTCAATGAATCAATAGCAGAACGTAGTATTGCAGATATTGATACTGGTGAAAAAATCAATATCCCCGCAAGAGATATCTCTGAACCCATATTTGGACATGACCAGGGTGGGAAACAGGACACGATACACCCCGGCAATACTGATTTCATTACTGGTGATAAAGTCAAGCGACCGCCAGATGGTGGGAGTAATGGCCAGGGTGGAGAGGCAAGTAATTCTGGAGAAGGACATGATAATTTCTCCTTCCAGATATCCCGGGACGAATTTCTGGAATTTTTCTTTGAAGATCTGGCTCTCCCTGATCTCGTAAAAAAACAATTAACCAGGATTATCGAATATAAAAAATCGCGCGCTGGCTATACCAGTGACGGCATCCCCAGCAATATCAATGTGATTCGATCCCTGAAAGGTGCGATTGGTAGACGGTTGGCCATGAGCGGTCCACTAAATCGGCAATTAAAAACAACTGATGAGCAATTGATTGCACTTCAGCAACTTCCCGAGACCGAGGAAAATAAAACAACAATACTACACCTTGAACAGGAAATTATCGAACTCAAGCGACGCATCAAAGCTATTCCATTCATTGATTCTTTTGATCTGCGTTATAACAACCACATAAAACAACCTATCCCAACAACACGTGCTGTTATGTTTTGTCTTATGGATGTTTCCGGCTCGATGGATCAGGCCCGAAAAGATATTGCCAAGCGTTTTTTCATCCTGCTCTATCTGTTTTTAAATCGAACCTATGAACATATTGATGTCGTCTTTATCCGCCACCACACTATTGCAAAAGAAGTCGATGAAGATGAATTTTTTCATTCTCGTGAGACCGGTGGCACTGTTGTCTCCAGCGCACTGGAGTTGATGCTAGATATTATCCAGCAACGCTATTCATCCCATCAGTGGAATATTTATGCAGCCCAGGCCTCTGATGGTGATAACTGGCATGATGACTCCCCTCTTTGTCGTGAACTTCTCAATGACAGAATTATGCCACTGGTGCAGTATTTTGCCTATGTAGAGATAACCGCGGATAGACATCAACGACTTTGGCATGAATATCAACTTATAAAAGAGGGCTACAAAAATTTTGCGATGCAGGGTATATCAGGTGTTGATGATATCTACCCCGTGTTTAGAAAACTGTTCAAGAAGCAGCCCGCATGACAAAGAAAAATTACATTTCTATTAGTTCGGAATGGACCTTTGATCTGATCCAGCGATACGATGAAGAAATCGCAATTATAGCCAATGATTATGGTCTCGACACCTACCCTAATCAGATCGAAATAATTTCCGCCGAACAAATGATGGACGCCTATTCCTCTGTCGGGATGCCTCTGGGATATAATCACTGGTCCTTTGGCAAACAGTTTATGAGTACCGAACAACGCTATAGACGTGGCCAGATGGGACTGGCCTATGAAATTGTCATCAACTCCAATCCCTGCATCTCCTATTTGATGGAAGAAAACACCATGACAATGCAGGCACTGGTGATAGCCCATGCCGCTTATGGTCATAACTCCTTTTTTAAGAATAATTACCTCTTCAAGACCTGGACCAATGCTGATGCAATAATTGACTATCTCCTCTTTGCCAGAAACTTTATTAAAGATTGTGAGACTCGCCATGGTGAAGAATCGGTTGAACTAATTCTAGACTCCTGTCACGCCTTAATGAACTACGGAGTTGATCGCTATTCCCGCCCACCGAAACTGTCAGCCCAGGAAGAACGCGATCGCCAGATTGAAAGAGAGGACTATCTACAATCCCAGATTAATGCATTATGGAGCACCCTTCCAGCCAGAGATAGTGACAAGAGCAATGAAGAACCTCGTTTCCCTGGAGAACCCCAGGAGAATATTCTTTATTTTATTGAAAAAAATGCCCCGCTACTCGATCCCTGGCAACGGGAAATAGTCAGGATTGTGCGCAAAATTGCCCAGTACTTCTACCCCCAGAAACAGACTCAGGTAATGAATGAAGGCTGGGCAACATTCTGGCACTACACTATATTGAATACACTCTATGATCGTGGTCAGGTCAATGAAGGCTTTATCATGGAGTTTCTCCAATCACATACCGGCGTCATTAATCAACCACCGTTCAACAGTCCTTATTATTCAGGCATTAATCCCTATGCCCTTGGATTTGCAATGATGGCAGATATCCGTCGCATCTGCGAACATCCAACAAAAGAAGATATGACTTGGTTTCCTGATATCGCCAACAGTAACTGGATTGAGACCCTGGACTTTGCCATGCGTCACTTTAAGGATGAAAGTTTTATTCAGCAGTACCTGTCACCCAAATTAATTCGCGATATGAAACTGTTCTCGGTACTCGATGATGATAAAAAATTAAAACTGGAAATTACAGCCATTCATGATGATAGCGGCTATAGGACTATTCGTAATACCCTGTCACGACAATATAATCTGAGCTACCGCGAACCAAATATTCAGGTCTTCAACGTCAACAGACATGGTGATCGGTCATTAACATTGCGCCATTATCGCTACGATAGAAAACCTCTCAATAAATCAAGCCAGGAAGTATTAAAGCATATTCATCGGCTATGGGGATTCACCGTCAGACTGGAGACAGTTGATGAAAAAGATCAGGTAGAAAGCACTACTGAATGTACTTCAGACAAATAGTCTAGCGCTGTGACGTGGTATATATCTGATCGGTCCTGGCTGCAACAATAAAGTCATTGCGGTGCAGGCCTTTTATCTTATGAGACCACCAGGTTACAGTTACCCGACCCCATTCGGTTAAAAGATCCGGATGATGCCCCTGCTCCTCAGCTAATGCACCCACGCTATTTGTAAAGGCAAGAGCCTCAACAAAATTCTTAAAGCTGAACACTCGCTCCAGACGCTTGATATTATCTCGGGTTATAACATTCCATTCCGGGACATGAGGTTGTAGCGCACTAATCTCTGCCTCAGTGAGTGTCGGTGCACCCTTGCGGCAGGCGGAACATTGTTGTGTGTGTAACTCATTTGATTCGACCATGATACCTACCTATATGCTAAATACTGCCTCTTTATGGTGGAGATAACAACGAGGACAGACATGCTTGCCTTTTGAGGTCATGATCCAGCCATGATCGGCACTATCATCGGGGATACCTTCATACCAGTTACGGCCGTCACCTTCCCTACGACCAACATCATCATCCCGTAGCGAATGCCTTCTATCTGCACTAATGAGACAATTCTGGTTACAAATATCACAAAACGTGAAGGTTTTTACACTCATATCTTCCCACCTACTCGATCACTATAGCATTAGATCGACACTATCAGCAGAAGCCTTAAGCACAAAACCTCATAAAAGCTAAGCTATTGATATAAAATATAAAAAAACTGCCGGTTCACGCCATCCTTAGCGTGACAACGACAGTAGTCTAACTGAGAGAGAAAAACACTTACAGATATTAAGACCCGACATTAGTCCAATAGTTCATCCAAACTACATCGCCGATGTCTAATAGTCACCCATGTTATTGACGAAGCCCTTTCAATTTCAAATATATCAATTAATTTGTCAATGTTAATATAGCTAGATCAACTTCTAACCATATATCTTCAACGCAGTAATAATAAGTATGGCACAAATTCACCCACATAGCGGCTGGCACTTCTGGATTGATAGAGGTGGGACATTTACAGATATTGTTGCTATTTCCCCGGCAGGCCAGTGCATTAACCATAAAATACTATCTGAAAACCCACAGCACTACAGTGATGCTGCCATTCAGGGTATTAGAGACCTGTTAAATATTACTGCTGATAAACCTATTCCTGGCGACCAGGTGGCAGAGATCAGAATGGGTACCACCGTTGCCACCAACGCCCTGCTTGAACGCCGTGGTGCAAAAACGGGGCTAATTATCAGCAGGGGCTTTAAAGATGCCCTACGCATCGGTTATCAAAACAGGCCGGATATCTTTGCCCTGAAAATCTCTCGCCATGACATACTCTACAGCCAGGTGGAAGAGATTGATGAACGTGTAACCACCACTGGCAAGGCCTTACAGTCACCTATCGCTGCACAGGTCAAACAAGCGCTACAACGCATGAAGTCGGCTGGGGTCGAGTCCATCGCTATAGCCTTTATGCATAGCTATAAATATCCGGACCATGAACTACAGGTGGCAAGGTATGCCCGTGAATGTGGGCTTAATCAGGTCTATTGTAGCCACCAGACCAGCCCTTTAATTAAATTTATTAGCCGAAGTGATACGACTGTTGCCGATGCCTATCTATCACCGGTATTACATCGCTATGTAAATCAGGTCAATGAGCAAACTGGCAATATACCAATTCAATTCATGCAGTCCAGTGGGGGCCTATGCAGGCCCAGTCACTTTCATGGCAAGGACGCGGTGTTGTCGGGTCCTGCAGGAGGGATTATTGGTATGGCCCATATTGCCACTGAATCCGGCCTGGACAAGGTCATTGGTTTTGACATGGGCGGCACATCAACCGATGTCAGTCATTATATGGGAGATTTCGAACGCGATTTTGATAATGAGGTGGCTAGTATTCGCCTCCGGGTACCAATGATGCGCATTCATACCGTGGCTGCAGGTGGTGGTTCTATTTTAAAGTTTGATGGCGCACGTTATCAGGTTGGGCCCGACTCTGCAGGGGCCGATCCCGGACCTGCCTGTTATAGGAACAACGGCCCACTGACCGTCACCGACTGTAATGTCATGCTAGGGAAACTTCGTCCCGAATGGTTTCCCGCCGTCTTTGGCCCCAGTGCCAGACAGGCGCTGGACACAGAAATAGTAAGTAAAAAATTCGCTCGGTTAACAGCAGAAATCAATACCAGCCTGAATACTCAGCATTCGGTTAGGGAGGTCGCTGCAGGCTTTCTGGCCATAGCTATAGATAACATGGCTGCTGCCATAAAGAAGATCTCTATAGAACGTGGTTATAACATCCAGGACTATACCCTGTGCTCTTTTGGTGGGGCCGGGGGACAACATGCCTGCCTGGTTGCTGCCTCGCTTGGAATGAAACATATCCTGATCCATCCTCAGGCCGGTGTACTTTCTGCCCTGGGAATTGGGATTGCCAAACCTCATATTATACGTGAAGCCGCTGTCGAAGCGCCGCTCACTGCAATACTGATTGAACAGATCCAACCCGTATTTGACCAACTCGAAGATGAATCACGACATTTACTTACAGAGGATAATCCACACACACATAATTTTACAAACCTGAGGCATTGTCACATCCACTATCAGGGCGCTGACACTCAATTATTGATTGATTTCACCGCAACAGAAATCGAGCTCCGCCAAGCCTTCAACCTTGCCCATAAACGTCAATTTGGTTTCATTAATGAACATACGCCCCTGATAATCGCAGCTATTCAGGTTGAAGTGATTGCCACTATAGAGAATCCATGGCAGCAGGCAAAAACACACTTAAAATCAGTCAGCCACTGCCCTAATCATTCAAAAGACAGTATGCCTGTTCCAATTCTGGACACTGTCACCTCAATCATGGCAAACCAGCCATTTCAGACACCCGTTTACCAACGAGAAGCACTGCCGAGTGGACATAGACTCACTGGTCCGGCCCTGATCATTGAGGCCAATAGTACAATCGTAGTCGAACCTGACTGGGAAGCTGAAGTACAGTCCGACGGGGCATTAGTCCTCCGTCACATTGTTGAACAAGTAACGGATCCAGGTCTACAGGGAATTACCAGCGATGATTCACCCACTGCAGACCCGGTATTACTCGAGGTCTTTAATAACCGTTTTATGTCACTGGCGGAGCAAATGGGGGCCATATTACAGAGCACTGCTCGCTCAGTAAACATCAAGGAAAGACTCGATTTTTCCTGTGCCATATTCGATGCCGCTGGCCAGCTACTGGCAAATGCCCCCCATATTCCTGTTCATATCGGTTCAATGAGTGACACCGTAAAATCAGTCATTACCGAACATGGTTTGAGCCTGCAACAAGGTGACATCTATCTATCGAACAACCCCTATAACGGCGGTACCCATCTACCTGATTTAACAGTCATTCGCCCTGTCTTTATTGACAATCAGTTAACGGCCTATGTAGCAGCCCGCGGTCACCATGCCGATATTGGTGGTATCACACCCGGATCCATGCCCGCCCATAGTACATGCATTAATGAGGAAGGGATCGTCATCGATAATAAAAAGATTATGGCGGCCGGGGGCGTTTGCGGAAAAGAAATTTGCGACCGGCTTTAAACCCCCACCCCACAACG
>CAZYTT010000040.1:0-11281 GCA_964650235.1 uncultured Gammaproteobacteria bacterium
CAAAGGTCGTAGCAAAGGGGTAGTGCTATTGCCAATGGGTAGCCAGCCATTGTTGGAACCATCGTTATCATAGTCAAAATAGGTGTCGGTACTGTCGAGACTGCCATCACTATTGATATCAAAGTCCAGGTCAGTTACAGGTTCATAACCATTGCACCAAGTGTTGGGCCAGCCATCGGTAGTCACAACACCATTATTATCGATTAGTGCAGTCCCCTGGAGGTCATTGCGTATCAAGTCAAGTTGTTCGAGGCTGCTGATCTCGATAAGGCCATCATTATCCTGATCGATATCATTGATCCCAATATTAAACTTAACCAAGGAACCACTATCATTACTGAAGCAGCCCGGCATGTGGTGAATAATGCGATGATGAGTGTAATTTTGCGGCCATTAAGCGACATTTAATGAAGTGCTCGCTGGAATAGTGATTATCTGACTGATTTTGCTCAGTAGCTGCAGTGCTAGCGTCGATGGATGTGAAATGTGATGGTTGGACTCTGCTTTACTACAGCCCCGTTTTGATCATGAATGATCGCTGTGACGGTGTGGGTTCCGCGAAAGATATTGGTCAATTTAATGGCTGACTCAAGCGTTCTGGCAATAGACTCCTGGCCATCAAGTTTGATGCTCAGATAGTGGCCATAGGTTACTGCCAGGGGGGGATCCATTTCGATAACAACATCGACCTCGCCAGTCGGAAGCCATTGGGCCTCATCATTGACCGGTTTGGTGATGGCTAGGCTATGGTACTGGATCACCGGTTGTTGTTTGTCGGTGGTGGTTGCCGGAGTCGTTGATGGGATGAAGCCCGGGATCGTCGGCAGCGGTGGGAGCTCCACCTTTTTGGCATTTTTATGCGGCTGATCAGAATATACTGAATTTCCCTGTTCATCCTGCCAGTTATAGATTTCGGCGTCAGCGGGCAGGCTGGCGATGGCCCCAACCACTAATGTAAGGAGCAGGGTCAGTACCTTGCGGTAATTGTGAGTGATATATGTGGTCATAGACACCTATTGTGCCGTTTTTCTATCAGTTGACAAGCCCCGGTTTTACTAATGTTATCGATGATTCGATTTGCTGGGTTTTAATGTTTGCTATCGATGGGATTAAACTGGTAGCGGCTTCGTAGTGAGTTCAATAATTACAGGATGGGTAAAACCCTTGACAAGGCTTTTGGAAGGGCAAAAAAACGCCGCCCGGTTCTTAAATCCCGAGCGGCGTCTATGTGCTATGACAGTGCTTACAGGCTGTAGTACATGTCAAATTCGACCGGATGAGTCGTCATGTTTAACTGTCTTACCTCATCAGCCTTCAGGGCAATATAGCCATCCAGCATGTCATTGGTAAAGACATCTCCAGCCGTCAGGAACTCACGATCATTGTCGAGGGCCTCAAGAGCCATCTCTAATGACGATGCGACGGTTGGTATCTGTTTCGCTTCTTCCGCTGGCAGATCATACAGATCTTTATCCATGGCATCGCCAGGATGGATCTTGTTCAGGATACCGTCCACGCCGGCCATCATCATGGCCGAGAAGGCCAGATAGGGGTTTGCGGTTGAGTCAGGGAAGCGAATCTCAATACGACGACCCTTTGGATTTGAGACAAACGGTATACGTACTGACGCTGAGCGGTTACGGGCTGAATAGGCCAGCATGACAGGAGCCTCGAAGCCTGGGACCAGACGCTTGTAGCTGTTGGTGCTAGCATTGGTGAAGGCATTCAGGGCGCGGGCATGTTTGAAGATGCCGCCAATGTAGAACAGGGCTGTCTCAGACAGGCCGCCGTAAAGGTCACCTGAGAACAGGTTCTTGCCGTCTTTAGCCAATGACTGGTGAACATGCATTCCGCTACCATTATCGCCTACTATCGGTTTGGGCATGAACGTCGCAGTCTTGCCATAGGCGTGGGCGACATTCTGTATGACATATTTCAGAGTCTGTGTTTCATCAGCCTTGCGAATCAGAGTGTTGAAGGCCGTACCAATCTCACACTGGCCAGCAGTAGCTACCTCGTGATGATGAACCTCAACCTTGATCCCCATGTCCTCCATGGCCAGGCACATCGAGGCGCGGATATCATGTAGGGCATCAACAGGCGGGACAGGGAAGTAACCACCTTTGACTGTTGGCCGGTGACCGATATTGCCATCTTCGAAGACCTTCTCGGAGTTCCAGCTGGCCTCTTCAGAATCGATCTTGTAAAAGGCGCCGCTCATATCAATATTCCAGCGCACATCGTCAAGGACGAAAAATTCATTTTCAGGACCGAAATAGGCGGTATCGCCGATGCCGGTTGACTGCAGATAGGCCTCGGCACGACGGGCAACCGAGCGAGGATCGCGCTCATAGCCCTGCATGGTGTTAGGTTCGAGGATATCGCAACGAACGATAACAGTCGATTCGTCGGTGAACGGGTCCATGACGCCGGTGCTATCATCTGGCATCAGCACCATGTCAGATTCGTTAATACCTTTCCAGCCAGAAATTGAAGAACCATCAAACATCTTGCCATCTTTGAAAAAGTCATCATCTATCTGATTGATCGGCAATGTAACGTGCTGTTCCTTGCCCTTTGTATCAGTGAACCGTAGATCAACGAACTTTGCATCGTTGTCCTTAATCATTTTTTGTACATTTGCGCCTGACATTGTGCCTCCACCGTACCTATGCTGTTAATAAAATCGTCTAACTCACACAATAGCATGAACCATGCCATGTTAAATCAGTAATAAGATCAATGGCTTGTAATTCTATTGATCGAGTAATTGCTATTTATGCACAATTATGGCGCGCTTGCGCACCATAATTGTGCGGAGTGACGTGGCGGTGTCTGTGTGTTCAATTTAAGACACGTCATTCCCTGGGAAACCAGGTTTCTGTCGTCACAATTTGACTAGTGTAATGATTTCTCAGCCGCCGTCTACTTCTATTATTATGTGAATTTCATTGTCATCCCTGATGGTATCTATAACTCTGTGGCCATTGATACGACACCAGGTGGGCACGTCAATCAAGGCCCCAGGGTCAGTACAGGTGACTTCTAGCTGATCGCCGCTGTTAAGGTCCTTGATGAAATTCTGGGTCCGGATCACTGGCATTGGACACAATAAACGGCGGGCATCAAGCTGATAACTGTTCATATAAACCACTGTTGCTGAATATCGTCATTGCTCATCGGTTCGACTGACAATAATTCTGTCTGGCGATTGCGTTGATGTATGACCTCGACATCGACCTGGTCGGCATCACGACCCTGGGAGTAGCGAGCAACGATACGTGCCGCCAGGGTCAGATCATCACTATTGTAACTGCCATCAAGTAACGCCAGCGGCCCATTGTGACTGATGGCCTGGAGAGCAGTGAACTGTCGTCGATAGCCTTCAAGAAATCGGTTTTCCCCATCTTCCCGCCCGATAATCAGTTTGTAATTGGGGCGGGGACGGATATGTCGACCGACCTTTAAGAGCATGATGTCATCGAGTTCGTAGGTCTTTTCTCCTCGCTGTTGCCACAGATCCTGGAGTTTGGTGGAATAGGCTGCATCGGTCAGAAAACAGCAGCCACCGGCAGGTTGGGCATACTCAGTGAGACCAAATTGTTTTGCCAGGGCCATCTGGGGTTTACGTGAGCGGCCACTAAAGTTGTAGAGACTATCTCGGTCGACCCAGCCCTCACGTTCAGGCAGGGTAATGGGCTGATTATGGGCACATAAGGGGCGCAGCAGACGGTCATGGGCTCCTGATTCTGCGGCAATTAACGGCAGGGTGTCCTTGCGTTGAGACATCGGTCGTTGGCCTATGACTTCGCCGGTAATGATAAAGTCAAAGTTGTTTGCTTCCATCCATTCGCGGGCCTTTTTGACCATAAAGCCTTTACAGTCCAGACAGGGATTTATATTGGCACCATAGCCATGTTTGGGGTTGATGACGATATCCTTGTATTCATCAATAACATCAATAATATGCAGCTTGATCCCCAGCTGTTCTGCTGTCCACAGGGCATTATTTCGCTTGGGTTTTGCCTTGTCCTGTTTGCGGATGGCGTGGGTGTGGCCCTCGACACAAAAGCCCGTAAAAAAATTGATGCCTTCGACATGAATGCCCTGTTCCAGGATAACCCTGGTAGCGAGCATGGAGTCGAGTCCGCCAGAGATTAACGCAATGGCTTTGCGGGTGACTGTCATGATAAATACCGTGAAATGATCGGGACGGTATCATAACAAATATTCATCCACTGTGGATGGCTGCCTGTTTTCAATTTAGCCGGGCAGCCACCCTGGATGATAGCCGGTGGTTAATCCAGTCTAGTGCATGGCTGTTGGGTTGCTGCTATCTGCATCACTACTGACCCCGGGGAAGGTGTCGTTATAGGGACATAATCGCTGAAAGGCCTGTGAGCTCCCGGTATCCTGCCATAATTCATAGGCCTGAAAGGGTTTGAGCTGTTCCTGAGCGGTGCTATTTATGCCTCGTATGGCATGCAGTATATCCATTAACTGGACAAACCCATGGGTCAGGCTGATATAAAGATCGTTGATTTGTTCCCGACTGTTGTAGATATCAGCGGCAATGCGTTGATAGGCGCTCTGCCCCAGTGAAACAAAGTAGCTGATCTTGACCAGACGACGTTCCGCCAGCTGGGGAAAGAGTCCTGAAAACAACAGGCAGTGATCGCCTATATCGCGGAGCTGATCGTGATTTTGCTGGCCCTGGTTAGTGGTCTCAAGGTAATCCATGGCCAGGATACGTGACATCATTTCCGGGCGGCGAGTAAATCGTTCCAGTAGAAAGACCAGATAGCTTTCAAGGGTTACGTCGACCTGGCAATGAGCAGCAACTTGCGCCTCATTAACCAGATTATGCCACTGGGCCGTGGCGGTTGGTTGAAGGACTAGCTTATCCATATCGATACTCCCAGTTAGCAACAAGATGGAGCACAAAACCTACTTCTATAATTTAGCAAATCGGCCATTACGGTGGCCAGCTTGAGACAATTTCTATAGCGTCCCTGGGAAGCCTATGTAAAACATAGGCTTGTCACGTTATACTCCTAGCGCCGAGACCCGGGGCCAGAATCTCCAGGCCGCGAAGTTGCTGACCCGATTTTACATTGAACAGGATATTATGGCTGATATTAATAACATAAAAATGCTGAATTTTCAGAACCTTATATTGTCGCTTCAGTGTTATTGGGCAGAGCAGGGGTGTGTGCTGCAACAACCTTTTGATATGGAGGTTGGTGCTGGTACTTTCCATCCGGCAACCTTTTTACGCTCCATTGGCCCTGAGCCCTGGGCCGCAGCCTATGTCCAGCCATGTCGACGTCCGACAGATGGCCGCTATGGGGAAAACCCCAATCGGCTGCAACATTATTATCAGTTTCAGGTCGTTATTAAGCCTTCACCGCTGGATATCCAGGAACTGTACCTGGGGTCATTTCGGGCGCTGGGTATTGATCCCTTATTGCATGATATCCGCTTCGTCGAAGATAACTGGGAGTCGCCGACGCTCGGGGCCTGGGGCTTAGGCTGGGAGGTCTGGTTAAACGGTATGGAGGTGACCCAGTTCACCTATTTTCAGCAGGTCGGTGGGTTTGATTGTGCACCGGTAACAGGCGAGATCACCTATGGTCTGGAACGCATTGCCATGTATCTGCAGGGTGTAGAGAGTGTCTATGACCTGATCTGGACTGAGGGGCCACAGGGAATTGTGACCTATGGCGACGTCTTCCATCAGAATGAGGTCGAGCAGTCGACCTTTAATTTTGAACTGGCTGACGTGGAGACCCTGTTTCTGCAGTTTGATCAGTGTGAGCGCCAGTCACAGCAGCTGATTGATGCGGGCTTTCCATTGCCGGCCTATGAGATGGTCATGAAGGCCTCGCATGCTTTTAATATGCTCGATGCGAGGCATGCCATTAGTGTGACCGAAAGAGCGCGTTTTATCGGGCGAGTGCGGGACCTGTCCCGGGCGGTCGCAGAGGCCTATTATGTATCGCGTCAACAGTTGGGATTCCCGATGTGTGCAAGCCAGCAACAGGAGTCCGTGTAATGTCGAGTCGTAGTGATTTTCTGTTTGAGCTGGGGACGGAGGAGTTACCACCCAGGGCTCTGAAAAAACTGTCGGAGTCATTGCATGCTGAAATTATTGCCGGTCTATCGACAGCCGAACTGAGTTTCGGAGAAGTACTGAGCTATGCGACGCCCCGGCGTCTGGCCGTGCTGGTGAAGGGCCTGCAGTGTCAGCAGCTGGATAAGCTGGTGGAAAAGCGCGGCCCGGCACTGAAGGCGGCCTTTGATGCTGAGGGCAATCCCACCCGGGCAGCGCTCGGTTTTGCCGGTTCCTGCGGTGTAGGCATGGATAGTATGCAGACGGTTGAGACTGAGAAGGGTGCCTGGCTGGTCTATCGTTCTGAGCAGGCCGGTGCCAGTGCCGAGGCTATATTGCCGGATATTATTACGACAGCGCTGGCCCGGTTGCCTATTCCCAAGCGGATGCGCTGGGGCAGTCAGGCTGATGAATTTGTACGCCCGGTGCACTGGCTGGTCATGTTGCTCGGTGATCAGGTAGTGGATGCCTGCATTCTGGGTGTCAGGAGTGGTCGTGAAACCCGCGGGCATCGTTTTCATTATCCTGACCCTATCTATATTGCTGAGCCGATGGCTTATGAGCCATTACTGGAGACCGAGGGTCACGTCATTGCCAGTTTTGATGATCGTCGCACAGCTATTCGAGCCCAGGTTATCGAGATTGCACAGCAATCAGGTGGTGAGGCCGTGATTGATGAGGCCTTGCTCGATGAGGTGACGGCTATGGTTGAGTGGCCAGTTGCCCTGCTGGGTGATTTTGATACCGAGTTTCTGGACGTGCCACCAGAGGTCCTGATCTCGGCGATGAAGGGGCATCAGAAATATTTCCATGTTATTGATGGTAGTGGCAGGCTACTGCCACATTTTATTACGGTGAGCAACGTGGCTAGTCGCGATATGGCAGTGGTAAGGCGCGGTAATGAGCGTGTTATTCGGCCGCGACTGGCAGATGCGGCCTTCTTCTGGGCGCAAGATCGAAAGTGTCTGCTGGCAGATCGTATTGAGTCCCTGAAGAGCGTCGTGTTCCAGAAAAAACTGGGCACACTGTATGACAAGAGTCAGCGTGTGTGTGCCTTGGCTGGCGCCATTGCCAGCCTCCTGGGTGTCGATACTGACCTGGCAGAGCGTGCAGCGCTATTATCAAAATGCGACCTGATGACCGATATGGTTGGCGAATTCCCGGAGTTACAGGGCCTAATGGGCCAGTACTATGCCCGTCATGATGGTGAGTCCGCTGCGGTGGCGCAGGCGCTTGATGAGGTCTATCAGCCGCGTTTTGCCGGAGATGTGGTCGCTGCGAGTCCGGTTGGTCAGGTCGTCGCCCTGGCTGACAAGCTCGATACCCTGGCTGGTTTATTTGTAATTCATGAGGTCCCCAGTGGTACCCGTGATCCATTTGCATTACGCCGGGCTGCCCTAGGGGTATTGCGTACTATTATTGAGCAAGGTCTAACTGCGGTGGATTTGTTGGCCATTATCAAGATGGCAGTGACGGCGTTTACAGCTATTAACGCCGATAAGGAGGCCGTCACAATGGCCTTGTTTGACTTTATGATGGATCGTCTGCGCGTGTACTATGCCAACCAGCAGGTAGAGCCGGATGTGTTTGCCGCTGTGCTGGCCAAACGGCCGACTCAACCGGTGGACTTTGATGCCCGGATTAAGGCTGTAATGTCATTTCAGCGTATGCCTGAGGCGGAGAGTCTGGCGGCAGCACATAAACGTAGTGACAATATCTTGCGAAAATTTGATGGTCAGATCCCGGCGATGATTGATAGCAGCTTATTGAGCGAGGCATCCGAGCAGGAGCTGGCAGCGCAGCTTGAGTTGCTCAAGACTACGGTTGCACCATTGCTTGAGCGCCGTGATTATCCGGCGGCCCTGATGGCGCTGGCCGGGATGCGGGCAGCTATTGACCAATTTTTTGATGATGTGATGGTGATGGCTGATGACGCCGCGGTACGTGATAATCGCCTGGCCCTGTTAGACCAGTTGCGGACCCAGTTTATGCAGGTGGCTGATTTGTCCTGTCTACAGGGACCGGCGCGGGCGGATGCTTGATGAGGCTGATAATTCTCGACAGGGACGGGGTTATCAATGAGGACTCAGATGCCTTTATCAAGTCACCTGATGAGTGGCGGCCACTAAGTAGTAGTCTGGAGGCCATTGCGCGGTTGACCCAGGCACATTTTCAGATTGTCGTGATCACCAATCAGTCCGGTATTGCCCGTGGTCTGTTTGACCTCAGTACCTTGCAACAGATT
This sequence comes from uncultured Gammaproteobacteria bacterium, assembly GCA_964650235.1. GTDB lineage: Bacteria > Pseudomonadota > Gammaproteobacteria > SZUA-140 > SZUA-140 > CAZYTT01. The sequence goes on from CAZYTT010000040.1 coordinate 8,358, forward strand.
CATGCCAGGATGCACCGTGAGCTGGCGACTCTGGGTGGGCGGATTGATGCGATCTATTATTGCCCTCATGGCCCTGATGATGAATGCATCTGTCGTAAACCGAAGGCTGGGATGTTCCGCGACCTCGCTAAACGCCTGAAGATTGATTTGACCGATGTCCCCGCTGTTGGGGACTCCCTGCGCGATTTACAGGCAGCGCGTTCAGTCAATGCCCGACCTATCCTGGTGCGGACCGGGAAGGGGGCGCGGACGGAGCAAAGTGGTGAAGGTGTGGACGGGTGTGAGGTGTATGATGACCTTGCCGGGGTTGTTGATCACTTGTTGGGGGCCATCTACTGATGATGTTTCTGCGCTCACTATTATTCTCCACAGGCATGCTGACGTCGACGATGGTTATTGCCACCCTGGCCATGTTGACCTTACCGCTGCCGTTCGACTATCGCTTTCGCTTTATTTCACAATATGCCCGATTCAATGTCTGGTGGTTAAAAGCGACCTGTGGCATCGGTTTCGTTGTCCGGGGTCAGGAGCATATCTCTGCAGAAAATGGGATTGTGATGTGCAAGCATCAATCAACCTGGGAGACCCTGATCTTGCAACGATTGTTTCCTTCGCAGGTGTGGGTGTTGAAGCGTGAGCTACTATGGGTCCCATTTTTTGGCTGGGCGCTGGCCCTGCTGGAGCCGATCGCGATTGATCGCGGCGCCGGTCGTAAGGCGATCAAACAGCTGGTCACTCAGGGCAAGGCAAAGCTGGCTCAGGGGCGCTGGATCGTGGTGTATCCCGAGGGTACCCGTACGCCCCCCGGTGTTAGGGGCCGCTACGCATTGGGTGGTGCCATACTGGCAGAACACAGTGGTTATCCGGTCGTGCCCATCGCCCATAATGCCGGTGAGTTCTGGCCGCGACGTAGATTTATCAAGTCACCAGGCACTATTCAGGTTGTTATTGGGCCTGCTATCCAGACCCGAGGGCGCAAGGCCCAGGCGATTAATCAGGAAGTCGAGGACTGGATTGAGGGTGTCATGGCCGAGATCACCGATCCCCGATTTCATTCGGAGGCTTGATTACCAAGAGGTGCTGCTGGTCGACCCATCACTAAGACTAACGACCATCGGAAATCCTGGGTTTGGCTGTAATGACAGTGAATTGCTGGTGGCGTCATTAATGCTGAGCTGACCCGCGGCATCCGCATCAGGATTAACCATAGTGCCGGTCCAGACCAGTGCCTGTGAGGTGCTGACATCGAGTGTTGAATTCGTCACGCTGCTGGTAAAGCTGCCATTGATAGTCAAGGCCTGTTGTTGCGCTGGATTGGTAATATTGCTTGTTACATTGGTGATAACAAGGCTGGGGAAGGTGTCGGTCGTACCATTGACGGTGTCCTGTATGTCAAGATTAGATGTCGTCAGTGTCGTCGTCAGGACGGAGGCTAGCTCAGCGTCAATGCTGTACTGGCCATTAAAGGTCAGATCATTATTGGGGTTGGTCACATCGAGAGTGATGGTCAGGTTGGTATTAAAATCATAGGATAGACTCCAGGGCGTATTGGTAGAGGTAATGGTGCCTGATTGTGACAGTTGAGTGGCTGAAACTGTACCGTCAACAATATAGACATTGGCGCCGGCCTGGATCTTGCAGGTCTGAATTGTAAAGGTAGGGTCGGTTACTGATATTGTTGGGTTAGGGTTGTTGGGGTCATTTAAACAAATCGCCCTGTTTGTATCTATTTTTTTCTGTAACAGCTGGATGCTCAGGCTGGCTAGGCTGGGTGGAGCATCGGTTGAGCGCCAGCGATTGAGATTGTCCACATGTTGGGTAAACTTGTTGGCAACCTGGATGAAGTTGTTAGGTGTGAGTCCTGTGGTGGTGGTTCCGCCGGTACCGGCATTGTCAGGGATACAGTCGAGTCCAGGCGTACAAGGCTGATTGTTGCCGCCAAAGTTGTTGTTGGTTATTGTGCCTATCGACCCACCACCGCAACCAGACAGTAGGGTGGCCAACAGCAGTGTGGTGCTCAATAAATGCTTTATGGGGTGCATATTCGGTTCCTGGCTCAAGTGGGAACTGAAGCCCGGCTAGGGCTGGTTGATCAGTATAGCAAATAGCATTATTAATTCATACCTTGATGTCCTTAACTCGCTGTAATGTATTGATTTATTGGTGTTGAATTTGTGATCCAGGGTTAGACTGTCACATGATTAATGCTTAGGCCGCTGAGGCCGATGAAGATTAAAATAATACGCGGGTTGTTCCGCACTAGGTGATATTCAGAGTGTTGTAGAGGAGGTTGCGGGTTTCTCGTAATAGTTTATGACGGATTTTTTTCTAGGGCGCCAACCCATTTTTGATGCCGACCTCAATGTTAAAGCCTATGAATTACTGTATCGCAGTGCTGACGTGGCGTCTTCCAATGTGATCGATGGTGATCAGGCAACAACCGCTGTATTAATGAACAGTTATATGGAGCTAGGCCTGTCGCGGATTGTTGGCGGCTATCAGGCCTTTGTGAACCTGACCCGCAGTTTCATCCTCAATCATGAGGGGCTGCCGCCGCCCAGTGAGCTGCTGGTGCTGGAGATACTGGAAGATATTGATGTCGATCAGGACCTGGTGGACGCGGTGGCTTCGCTGCGGGCGCAGGGTTATATCATTGCCCTGGATGATTTTATCTTTCATGAGGATTTACGCCCCCTGGTTGAGCTGGCCGATATTGTCAAGATTGATCTGCGTGCGATCAGTCGTGAGGAGGTTATTGAGCATGTCCGCCTGTTGCGCCAGTACCCCCTCAAGTTGCTAGCGGAAAAGGTGGAGACGCCGGATGAATTTGACTGGTGCAAGTCGGTTGGGTTTGATCTCTTTCAGGGGTATTTCCTCTGTCGTCCGCGGGTATTGCGCGGGCGACGTCTTGCCTCTAGCCAGGT
>CAZYTT010000040.1:11381-15301 GCA_964650235.1 uncultured Gammaproteobacteria bacterium
TCAAGACCAGTCTTGTGCGTGCCAAGATGTGTGAGTTGCTGGCTACAAGGCTGGCTGTAGGGCGCAAGGAAACGGCCTTCATTGTCGGTATGTTTTCGTTGCTGGATGCGATGATGGATACGCCACTGGAGGAATTATTGGCTTCACTGCCATTGTCAGATGATATTACGGCCAGTCTGTTAACCCAGACTGGCATCTATGCTGATATTCTGAGAAACGCCGTGGCCTACGATCTGGGGGAGTGGTCTAATATCAGCTGTCCCCGGATTAGCAGTGGTGAGATGACGACCTTCTACCTGGAGGCTCATGAATGGGCCAATACTACGATGGCCATGTTGCATAAAGACGCTGCCTGACTCCCTACGCCTTGATATTGTATTGACCCGCTCCCTGAACTGCAGCCGTTTTGGCTAAGCGGCCCAGCTTTCGTGTACTATTCCATACCTGACTAATTCTCTAAGGTTGTGAGAAGGCTTGTGAGTAGGTATTTGACCAGGATAGTGACATGAGTGACGAAGGGCCGGAGATTGACGGAGACCAGGTTTGTAAGGCCCTGGAGGCCGAGTTGCTGAGTTTTCTGCCGGTTGAGTCGGTGTTGGTGGAAGAGGAAGACCTCAGGCCGTTTGAGTGTGATGGGCTTTCTGTTTACCGCAATACCCCCCTTCTGGTGTGTCTGCCGGATACGGTGGAGCAGGTGCGAAGGGTTCTAGTGTATTGCCATGACAAGGGGATTCCGGTGGTGGCCAGGGGTGCTGGAACCGGTCTTTCAGGCGGTGCCTTGCCGCTTAGTGATGGCCTGTTGTTGATATTATCCAAGTTTAACCGAGTGTTGGCAGTTGAGCCTGATAAACGTCTGGCACGTGTAGAGCCGGGTGTGCGTAATCTGGCTATCTCGGAGGTGGCGGCACCGCATAATCTTTACTATGCACCGGATCCCTCCTCTCAAATTGCCTGTACCATCGGTGGTAATGTCGCCGAGAATGCCGGAGGTGTTCATTGCCTGAAATATGGGTTGACGGTCCATAATGTTGTGGCCATGAAGGTTCTGACAATGGAGGGTGCTTTGTTAGAGCTGGGTAGCGATGCCCTCGACGCCCCTGGTTATGACCTGTTGGCGTTAATGACCGGTTCCGAAGGTCTGCTTGGAATCATCGTTGAGGTAACAGTGAGGTTGTTGCCAGTCCCTCAGAGTTCTCGCCTGGTGCTAGCGGCCTTTGGCGATACCCGCACCGCGGCAACCGCGGTAGGCCAGATAATTGCGGCTGGTATTATCCCGGCCGGGCTGGAGATGATGGATCGTCTGGCAATTCAGGCGGCAGATGATTTTATTAATGTCGGTTATCCGCGCGATGCTGAGGCTATATTATTATGTGAGCTGGATGGTCAGGTGGAGGAGGTTGAGGCACAGTTGGAACGGGTCCTTGCCCTGTTACAGGAGCTTGAAGCCGGGACTGTTGAGATTGCCGTTGATAATGAGCACAAACAACGCTTATGGGCTGGCCGAAAGGCGGCTTTCCCTGCTGTTGGGCGTATTGCCCCTGATTACTATTGTATGGACGGTACAATCCCCCGCCATGCCTTGCCGCGGGTGCTGGAGCAAATTGCCCGCTGGAGTCAGGAGTATGGCTTTGCTGTCGCCAATGTTTTTCATGCCGGTGATGGCAATCTCCACCCATTGATTTTATATGATGCCAATAACGAGGGTGAGCTGGAGCGGGTTGAGGCCTTTGGTGGTCGTATCCTTGAATTATGTGTCGAAGTGGGTGGGACAGTGACGGGTGAGCATGGGGTTGGTGTAGAAAAACTGGATCAGATGTGTGTGCAGTTTAAGGCTGAAGAGTTGAACCAGTTTCATGCGGTGAAATTTGCGCTCGATCCGCGGGGCTTACTAAATCCTGGCAAGGCCGTGCCGACCCTGAATCGCTGTGCCGAGTTTGGCGCCATGCATGTCCACAAGGGGGGGCTGTCGCACCCGGAACTGGAGCGGTTTTGATGGATCAGATAGTGGTATTACAGCAACAGGTCCAGCAGGCTCGGTCCGAAAGGCAGCCGCTGCGTATCAGGGGTGGCGGTACCCGGGCTTTTTTTGGTCGTGTTCTGTCGGGGCAGTTATTAAGTCTTGCCGAGCACCGCGGCATTATTCGTTATGAACCTTCTGAGTTGGTGGTTACCGTTCGGTGTGGCACGCCGGTTAATGAGCTGGTTGAGGTGCTGGCTGCGCAGGGGCAGGCCTTGCCTTTTGATCCGCCCTATTTCGGTCGTGGATCAACCGTTGGCGGTGTCATCGCTACTGGTCTGGCAGGACCGGGGCGGCCCTGGATTGGCGCTGTTCGTGATGCACTGCTTGGTGTCCGCTGTATTAATGGACAGGGTGAGGTGGTGCAGTTTGGTGGCGAGGTGGTCAAGAATGTTGCCGGTTTTGACCTGGCCCGGTTGATGGTTGGCGCGATGGGAACCTTGGGTGTAATGCTGGATGTGTCGATCAAATTAATGCCCCGGCCGCAGAGCGAAAAGACCTGTGTCTTTGATGATGTGGGTGTGAAAGGTCTGGCGAAGGTAAATGCCTGGACTAGCCAGGGGCTGCCGCTGAGTGGCGCTGTGCTGGAGGGGGGGCGGTTATATGTCCGTATGTCGGGTACTGAAGCTGGGGTCCGTGCTGCTGTGCAGGCCGTTGGCGGGCAATCTCTGACTGAAGATGTGGCAGCGCACTGGTGGCGGGGGATTCGTGATCATGGGCATGATTTTTTTGATGACACACGATCGCTATGGAGGTTGTCAGTGCCTGTTACGGCACCGCCGATTAATATTATAGGTGACTGGTTATATGATTGGGGCGGGTCGCAGCGGTGGCTAAAGACGGCGCTACAATCGACGATAATTAGGGAGATGACCGGCAGGGTTGGCGGTCATGCGATGTTATATCGCGGTGGGGATCGTCAGGGAATGGTTTTTCACCCGTTAAACCCTGCGCTTTCTGAAGTGCATCGGCGGATTAAAAATGCCTGTGATCCGTTTAAATTATTTAATAACGGCGTCCTCTATCCGGATATCTAATCCTGTTCATCCTGCAGGCTTGATTTTTACTAGTGAATCGAGTAGAGTCCGCTGTTTTCGTTCCTTAAGGAAGACCAGTAATGCCAGTTGTACGTTTGAGAGAAAACGAGCCATTTGAAATTGCTCTGCGTCGCTTTAAGCGCATTTGTGAAAAGTCAGGTGTGTTGTCTGAAGTACGTCGTCGTGAATTCTACGAAAAGCCTACATCAGTTCGTAAACGCAAAGCAGCGGCCGCTGTTAAGCGTCAGCAGAAAAAGCTGATGATTGAGCGTAACCGTCTGGTGCGCCAGCCTTACTAACAGGCTCTAGTCTGGAAAATGGCTGGGTTATGGTCTATCCAGTCTTGAATACTAGATTATCAAAGGCCCGTCCGGTATTGCTACCAGGCGGGCCTTTTAGTCTATCATGGTCTATCAGTAGTGGTGATAATATGAGCGATTCCCTGAAGCAGCGTCTCCAGCAGGACATGAAAGACGCTATGCGTGCGAAGCAATCTGAGCGACTGGGTACGATAAGATTGATTTTAGCAGCGATCAAGCAACGTGAAGTCGATGAGCGCATTGAGCTTGATGACGCAAAGGTTATTGATGTGCTGAGCAAAATGGTTAAGCAACGCCGCGATTCACTGGCGCAGTACCTGCAGGCTGAGCGTCAGGATCTGGCGGATAAGGAATCGGCTGAATTGGCATTGATCGACGAATATCTCCCGCCGGCTCTTGATACCGCCGCGCTTGAAGAGATCATTGATGAGGTTATCGCGGCTACTGGCGCAGCATCACCCCGCGACATGGGTAAGGTAATGGCGCAGCTCAAGCCTCGAATTCAGGGGCGTGCTGACATGGGTGTTGTTAGTGGTCTGATTAAGG
>CAZYTT010000041.1:0-14960 GCA_964650235.1 uncultured Gammaproteobacteria bacterium
ATTATGAGCTGCATGTACTGATAGTGAAATAGCATGCTGAGAGGTAACGACGCAGTGAGCTTAGGGTATAACATGAGCCCAGGCAGGTATTGATTTCAGGGAAAAATATTGCCAAAGATATGGGCTTCCCCGCCGTTACTATTGTCAGGGCAAATATCTACTCTCAATGTATGGGAAGTCCCTGCAACAGAAACGGAGTTATATAATGAACAATATTCATCACTTACAGGGGCTGGGTCAAAGTATCTGGCTAGACAATATCGATCGTGGCATGCTTGATTCAGGTGAGCTGGAGCGCATGATTGCAGAAGATGGTATCGGGGGTATCACTTCAAACCCCAGTATTTTTGAGAAAGGAATCAGCAAAGGCAATCATTACGACGCGGCCATGGTAGGACAGTTGGCGCGTGATCCCAGTCAATCCGGTCGGGAATTATTCTATGAACTGGCCATTGAGGATATCCAGGCTGCCGCAGATTTGTTCCGACCTGTCTATGAATCCAGCAAAGGTCGCGATGGTATGGTCTCACTCGAGGTATCACCCGAGCTGGCCTATGATGCTGAAGGTACCGTACGTGAAGCCCGGGAGTTATGGCAGCGCGTTAATCGACCTAACTTGATGGTCAAGGTGCCTGCAACTAAAGAAGGTGTAACGGCAGTCGAGACCCTGATTGCTGAGGGGATTAATATCAATGCCACCTTATTATTTTCAGTAGAACGTTACATTGAGATTGCAGAGGCCTTTTTACGTGGTCTTGAAGCCCGTCAGGCAAAAGGTCAAAGTGTTGCCAAGGTCGAATCGGTGGCGAGCTTCTTTGTCAGTCGCGTTGATTCAGCCATTGAAAATGAATTGCAGTCAGCGGATGAGAAAATCCAGCACCAGTTTACTGGTAAAGTGGCTATTGCCAATGCCCGGCTGGCCTATCAACACTGGCAAGGCCTGTTTGGCTCAGAACGTTTTGCTACACTGTCTAAGGCGGGCGCACGATCACAGCGATTATTATGGGCCAGTACCGGCACCAAGAATTCGGCCTTCAGTGATGTCCTCTATATTGATGAACTGATAGGACCCGAGACTGTCAATACAGTGCCTCCTGTTACCCTGAAAGCATTTATTGATCATGGGCAAGCCGCATCGACGCTGGTCATTGAGAATGGATTTGAGCAGGCTGCAACGCTGATTGCCGACTTGACGGCCACGGGTGTTGATATGACTCAGGTGACGGATGCACTGGAACAACAGGGTGTAGAGCTTTTCAGTCAATCATTCAGTAATCTGATTAATGTGGTGCAACAAAAGGCTGACAGCATCCTGGCGAGTCGCAAGGCCAACAGTTAATTCGGGACTCGTTCCGAGTGGACATCAAAGGGTGTGGTGATACCACACCCTTTTTTGTTAGTGTGAATCTGGAAACTTACGTGGCAAAGGAATCATGAAACCGGTTGATTGGGATCTGATAGCACAGCAGATAACAGCTCACTCCGGGCAGCCATTCCGTATTCAATCAACGACGGCTATTGGTGGTGGCTGTATAAATCAGGCCTTTAAGGTGAGTGATGAAAACCATAGCTGGTTTATCAAACTCAATAGTGTGTCGAGATTGGCGATGTTGGCTGCTGAGAAGACTAGCTTGTTGGCCATCGCCGAGACCGGGGCCATTCGGGTACCGCAACCCCTGTGTATCGGGACGACCAGACTTCATAGTTACCTGGTGCTCGAATATATCGATTTTAATGCACACCAATCTGCCGGTGATGAGGCCTTTGGCATCAAGCTGGCCAACATGCATGGGCATAAGGGTCATTGCTATGGTTGGTCTGAAGATAATACGATCGGTAGTACGCCACAGATTAATACCGAGATGCACGACTGGTGTGATTTCTGGCGTGAGCATCGTCTCGGTTTTCAGTTGCGGCTAGCAGCAGTCAATGGTTATCAGGGTAGGCTGCAGCAACGCGGAGAAAAATTATTAGCGTGTCTTAACGAGATTTTTGCTGATTATCGGCCCGAGCCATCGTTGTTACATGGCGACTTATGGTCGGGTAATTATGCCTGTTCAGCAGCGGGTGATGTGGTCATATTTGATCCCGCAAGTTACTTTGGTGATCGTGAGGCAGACTTGGCTATGACCGAATTATTTGGCGGTTTTTCGTCCCGATTTTACCAGGCCTATCAAGCGACCTGGCCATTGACAGAGGGTTATCCTGTGCGCAAACAGCTCTACAACCTTTATCACATTCTCAATCATTTAAATCTGTTTGGTGAGGGATATCTCGGTCAGGCTGAGGCCATGACTGATCGATTACTCGCTGAGTTGACCTAATAAGTCCTGACGCCAGGATGGTGAAGATCATGGCACTGTATTTCAGTCATTAATAACAACCAGGCTCGACTAACGCAGGTCAATGTGTAGCATCTTGCCACCGGTCTTTTTGGCCAGTTCCTGATATTGCCATATGGTTGTTGGGGTAGAGCGACCTAATGGCAGGGTAAACGCCGGAGCCGGTATATTCAGATATTCGATCGGATCATCGGATGGCTCATCACCGATTAATAAATAGGCACCGGGGGTCCGGGCATTTCGGGCCGCCTGCTTGAAGGCGTCACCAATTGTCTCGTTCGCGCCAATAAAGGGTGCGCCCTGCATCAGTTGATCAAACATTTCACCCATTGAACCGGTATAGGTCTCTGCCTTGCCACTGGAAAACCAGGTGATAGCATCGAGGTGTTTTTCAGCCCGAATCACCACGACACGTAATACCGGTATCAGAAAGGAACTGACCCCATGCATTGAGCCTGTGGCATCGATCAGGAGATGTAAATCCTTGCCCGGTATATCTTTTAAACCCTCAATAAAAAGATCGAAATCCTTTTTGCCCTGCCCCTGACCAAGGCCAACAGCATCAAGGGCGCGATCCATTTGGGCGTCGGTGCTCATATTGGCCATATTATCGAGATCATTCTGGAGCCGACTGGTGTCAGACTGGCTTTTTGATAATTGCTCTCGCAGCTCCTCAACCTCTTGTTTTAGTTTGGGCAATTCATATTCAGTGGCCATTCTTGAGGTAATTAAGATGGTAACGAGTAGAAAGATGAAAGTGGCGAGCATCAAAAGGGCGACATCAGAGAAGCTTTCATGGATATTAGGTGTGGTCCAGCGTCGGCGATTCTTCATGATGGCTTTTCGTCGTCGGGTTTCTTGCTGGATGCGGGTTTAAAGCTGTCCCTCAATGTCTGCCACCAGGGCCTGTTGGTCGCTCGTAGCAATTTGATTTCATGGCGGAGCATCCGGTTATTGGTATGGCGCATGCGTATATTATCGTTTAAGGTCGTATTTTCCTGTTCTGAGCTGTCACGCAACTGCTCTACCTCTTCTCTAAATTCAGCCATAGCCTTGCGCGAATCGTCACAGGCCGACTGGAGGCTACGGATATGCTCGCCAAGCATGGCCAGTTCGCTGTCGAGAAAGCGGATGTCGCGGTTCATCGACGCCTTTAGGTCAGCTGAACAATAGACCAGGCAGGTACGCATCAGTCGATCGTAGAGGCCTTCGGTTCCCTGTTCGGTGATCTGGGCAAAGACGCGTAAGAGCACACCACCAAGAACGGCGCCCAGTAAGGTGGTATAAAAGGCTGTCCCCATGCCTGCCATGGCCTTACGCAAACCCGATAATAATAATTCCTGATTATGGCCTAGCGCCTCAAGCGAGCTGGTCAGGCCTGTCAGGGTCAGGGTTAGCCCCATCACTGTACCAATTAACCCCAGAGTAATTAACAAGTTACCAATAACCTCTACCGTGTGGCTGGTACGTTGGTAAGAGGATAATTCGACACTCAATAATGACTCTACATCGGGTTGACCATTGCCCCTGATTATCGATTGCAGGGCGTGAAAAAAACGGTACACAGCCCGTCTGGCGTTAGGGATATTGAGCTGTAAAAGGTCGGCGTCCTGCAGATGGTTCTCCACCTCATTAGCGGCCAGTGTCTCTAGCGTGATTGTTAGCGCAGATATAAAACTGGCAATTACACCAATGAGAAATAAGGCTATGATTAACCAGGTAATATGACTGGTATCATTGGCAAGAAAGGCCCAGACACCGGTGTCTTGATACATCGTCAGATAGACGGCAAGTGCGGCGGCGGCCCAGGCGACCCACAGGAACAGGGTACGAAACAGTTTCTGGTTCATGTTATTGCTGGAGTCTCCTGGTGGTGCCGTTTAGTGATCCAATAAAATAGTTCTGCTATCTCTGGTGGCGCAGGTAACACTATAATTGAAAGCGGGTCATTGCGGATAGTCATGGCTGGAAATTCAAACATTTAAAAAGTGATTATAGGTCAATGCTGACATCAGAAAAGCGCAATTTACACCATCTACTGGAATCGGGTATGGCGGCACTGGGTTTGCAACCCACGGCTAATCATGTGGCCAGCTTTTTAAGCTATATAGAAATATTATCCAAGTGGAATCACACCTATAACCTGACTGCCATTCGTGACCCAAAACTGATGGTGAGCCACCATGTACTCGACAGTCTGGCTGCTATGCCTTACATTAGCGGGCCTAAATTAGCCGATGTGGGTACCGGGCCCGGACTGCCAGGCATTCCGTTGGCATTAATGACGCCAGACCTTGAATGGTTACTCATTGATAGTAATGGTAAAAAAACCCGATTTGTAACCCAGGCCGTGGCCCAGCTGGGATTGCGCAATGTGCAGGTTATAACCGGTCGGGTGGCTGATCAGGTTATCGAGCCACGCTGTAACACGGTGATCTCCAGGGCCTTTTCACAAATCATTGATTTTATTAATGGGGCCGGGCAGCTATGCAGAGAAGATGGACAGCTGCTGGCAATGAAGGGTGTGATTGATGAAATTGAGTTGTCACAAGTCCCGCAGAATTATGCAATTGAACCAATTTTGTTACAGGTTCCCTTATTAGATGCTCAACGATGTATAATCAGGCTCACTTATAACGTATAGACAGGCAGATGATAGACTGACGCGATGGCAAAAATACTGGCAATTACAAATCAAAAGGGTGGCGTAGGTAAGACAACCACCAGTGTCAATCTGGCGGCATCGCTGGTGGCAACGAAACGTCGTGTCCTGTTGATAGATCTTGATCCCCAGGGTAATGCTACGATGGGCAGTGGCGTCAATAAGCATGCCCTGGGCAAATCTGTCTGCGATGTCCTGCTCGGGGATGCCAGGGCCGAGGACGTGATCGTAACGGCCGACCCGGCGGGGTACGACTTGCTGGGGGCTAATGCCGATCTGACGGTAGCCGAAGTCACCCTGATGACACAGGTGCAGAGTGAAAAGCGTCTCCAGATGGCGCTGGAGCCACTGACCGATCAATATGATTATATCCTGATTGATTGCCCACCATCGTTGAACATGTTGACGGTGAATGCCCTGGTTGCGGCCAATGGCGTGATAATACCGATGCAATGTGAATACTATGCCCTGGAAGGGCTGAGTGCCTTACTCGACACGATTGAACAGATTCGATCGACCCTTAACTTTGATCTGAATGTTGAGGGGCTGTTACGGACCATGTTTGATCCGCGTAACAACCTGGCCAATGATGTCTCTGCCCAGCTGGTCGAACATTTTGGTGATAAGGTCTATCGCACGATGGTGCCACGTAATATTCGTTTGGCGGAGGCGCCCAGCCATGGTTTGCCAGCGCTGATTTATGACAATCGTTCACAGGGAGCCAGGGCCTATCTGGCCCTGGCTGGTGAGATGCTCCGCAAGGAACACCGGTCGTCATCGATTGCTGAAGCGGTAGTCTGAGTTCTCGCACAATAGTCCCCGCAATGGTCCCCGCTTTGGTTCCAGGGATAGAGCAATAGGAAATAAGAATAATGAGTACAAAAAGACGTGGCCTGGGGCGCGGACTGGATGCCCTGCTAGGGGGCATGCCAGCGACAAGTTCATTGGCTACCAGCACTGAAGGCAACCCTGCAACGGATGCAAATAGCAATACCGTGACATCACTGCCCGTGGACAGGATGAAGCGGGGAAAATATCAACCGCGTAGTGATATGCGTACTGAGGCCCTGGAAGAACTGGCTGATTCCATTCGTGCCCAGGGTATCGTGCAGCCAATTGTTGTCCGCCCGGTTGGTGACGGCATGTATGAAATTATTGCCGGAGAACGACGCTGGCGTGCGGCCCAGCTGGCTGAATTGCATGATGTACCTGTAGTTGTCCGTGATGTTCCCGATGAGGCGGCGATTGCGATGGCCCTGATTGAGAATATCCAGCGTGAAAATCTCAATCCGATCGAAGAAGCAGTTGCCCTGCAGCGGTTAATAAAAGAATTTGATCTAACGCATCAGTCGGCAGCAGAGGCAGTTGGGCGATCTCGGGCCGCTGTGTCAAATTTACTTCGACTGTTTGATTTGAATGATGATGTCAAAAAACGCCTAGAACAGCGTGAGCTGGAGATGGGGCATGCCCGTGCCCTGTTGGGGCTGCAGGGGCGGCAACAGAGTGAGGCGGCTAAACTGGTGGTAAACCGGGGGCTGTCGGTCCGCGAGACTGAGCAACTGGTTCGACGCATGCAATCTGAACAGAGTGGCAGCTCCGCCGGGGAAAACAGACGCCTGGATCCGGATATACAGCGACTTCAGGACGATCTATCCGAGCGCCTGGGCGCCAGGGTATCTTTTCAGCATAGCGCTAGCGGTAAAGGAAAAATTCAGTTGCAATATAACAGCTTGGAAGAGCTGGATGGCATTCTTGCCCATATTAAATAAATATAGTCGGTTTAGATGAGATATTTTCTTGCGAGTATTGTGCATCCGGCCTTGCGGTCAGGTGCGATGTCGGGCTATACTCACGCGCCTGTTTTCTGAGGCTTTTGCAGTGAAAGAGCAGAAAATTCCGAGTCTCCTGTTGATGGGGGTCGGGACTATGCTGACATCCATGATTGTCTCCGGTTTTTTGTTGGGATACCTGACTGACCGGTGGCTGGAAAGTCAGCCAATATTCATGCTACTATTCGGCGGCCTTGGACTGGTTGGGGGATTCCTTAAGGTGTACAAGCTATTAAGCAGACCGTAATGCACGAGAATACTGCTCAAGAGCTAAAGAATAAAACGCGCAAGGTTATCGGTTTTCAAGTTGCAGCCGGCATTTTAGCCGCAGCATTTTTTTATTCTCTATATACCCCCTGGCATGGTTTTTCCGTGCTATATGGCACGATGATTAACGTAGTGTCGTCCTGGTGGCTCAGTCGTGGCGTGTCAAAGGCCAGTGATAGAGTTAATCAGGGAGGCAGTGGTGAGGCGGTGCTTTATGTCGGTGCTGCGCTCCGATTTATTATGGTGCTGATATTTTTGGCCATTGGTCTGGCGGTAATCAAGCTGGATGCAGTGGCAACTGTAGTTGGGTTTGTTTTGGCGCAGTTTGCCTTTGTTATTGCAGGCAATATGCGCGAACAGAGAGATTAGTAGGCCGACACGTACGCTGGTCGGTTTTGAGTCTGGAGAGCAAGTAGTGAGCGAAGCAGCACATAAAGCAGCGGAACATTCGGCAGATGGGATGACGTCGGTCGAGTATATTCAACACCATCTGACGAATCTTAGTGTTGGTGAGGGCTTCTGGACCATTAATCTGGACACGCTGTTTTTTAGTTTTGCCTTGGCCGGGTTAATCATCTTTGTCAGTGCCCGTCTGGGCAAAAGTCTGACAACAGGCACACCTGGCGGATTTCAGAATTTTGTCGAATCAATTATTGATTTCGTAGCCGGGCAGGTGAAGGATACCTTCCCAGGTCATAACCCATTAATTGCACCATTGGCGTTGACGATCTTTGTCTGGGTCTGGTTAATGAATTTCATGGATATGATCCCTGTTGATTTATTACCCGTTATAGCCAGTGGTCTGGGCATCCCCTACCTAAAGGTAGTGCCTACGACAGATTTAAGCACCACCATGGCCATGTCGCTGACAGTGTTTGCCCTGATTGTTTTTTACAGCATCAAGGTCAAGGGTCCGGTCGGTTATTTGAAGATGTTTCTGTTTCACCCGTTCGGTAAGTTTCTAGTCCCAGTCAATATCGTTATGACCCTGATTGAAGAGCTGGCAAAGCCATTAAGTCTCGGTTTGCGACTCTTTGGTAACCTATTTGCGGGAGAGCTGGTATTTTTATTGATTGCATTGATTGGTGGAATGATGGCCGTCGGTGCAGCTGCGTTATTCTGGTTGCCTTTACAGGTGATACTGGATCTGGGCTGGTTGATTTTCCACTTGCTGGTAATCACGCTACAGGCATTTATCTTCATGGTATTGACGATTGTCTATCTGGGCATGGCGCATACTGAAGATCACTAGGGTAATAATTATTAGTATTAATTAAGGGTAATATAAATTTAACTTGGCATTGCCATAACTTTTTAATTTAAACTTGAAGCTACGGAGAAAGTATCAATGAACGCAGAAATACTTGCACAAATTTACGCCTACACTGCAGTTGGCGTTGGTGTTATTTTGGCAGCAGCAGGTCTTGGTTCAGCCATCGGCTGGGGTTTGATCTGTGCTAAGACACTTGAAGGTATTGCTCGTCAACCTGAAATGCGTCCAGCCCTGATGACTAACATGTTTATTTTTGCTGGTTTGATGGAATCATTCCCATTTATCATTCTTGCATTTGCTATGTGGTTCCTGTTCGCCAACCCATTTGTTGGTGCTTTAAGCAGCGCAATTGGTGCACTTTAAGCGCAACGATAGTTTGATGTCTGGAGGACGACGCGAATGAACATTACAGCAACACTGTTAGGACAAATGGTCGCGTTTGCCTTGTTGATATGGTTCGTCAACAAGGTATTGTGGGGGCCAATGAATAATTTGCTGACCGAGCGCCAAAAGCGAATCGCTGATGGTCTGGCCGCAAGTGAAAAAGGCAAGCACGAGCTAGAACTGGCAGAAAAACGCGCTAAGGAAGAAATGCAGGCGGCTAAAGGCCAGGCAGCAGAGATCCTGGCGCAGGCTGAAAAGCGTGCCAGTGACATAGTGGAAGATGCCAAAGGTGATGCGCGGGCTGAAGGCGAGCGTTTGCTGACGGCAGCCAGGGCAGAAATTGAGCAGGAAGCGAATCGTGCGCGTGAGCAATTGCGAAGTCAGGTTTCGTCAATTGCTGCAGTTGCAGCAGGAAGAATCCTGTCCAAGGAAGTCGATGAACACAAGCATGCTGATCTGTTAAAGGATCTGGTCGCTCAAATCTAAGGCAGCTAAGAGATGGCAGAAAAAAGCACGATAGCACGACCCTATGCCCAGGCAATCTTTGATCTGGCCAAAGACCAGAACCGTTTGTCTGACTGGTCAGATATGCTGGCATTGATTGCTGCGGTAGTATCAGATTCTCAGATCGTTGACCTAATTGGCAATCCAAGAGTCAGTAAAGACCGAGTGGTTACACTGATGATTGAAATTTGTGGAGATAACATTGACTCTACAGCTCAGCAAATGATTCGTGTGCTGGCCAACAATGATCGTCTGGCGGTATTGCCTGAAATTTATTTGCAGTACGAATTACTTCGAGCTGAAGCTGAAAAGCTTGTACAGGCAGAAGTTACCGCGGCTTACCCGGTCAGTGAAGAACAGAAGAGCAATATAATCGCAGCATTGAAAAAGCGACTCGGCAGAGAAGTGACACTGAGTTGCCATGTTGATGAATCAATGTTGGGCGGAGCCATAATTCGTGCGGGCGATATGGTCATCGATGGCTCAGTTACAGGACACCTGGACAGGCTGACACACACCCTGGCCCACTAACAAATTTGTTTTGAGAGGATAACGTCAATGCAGTTAAATGCAGCAGAAATCAGCGAACTGATTAGAAAACGGATCGAAGGCTTCGAAACCGTCAGTGAAGCACGGACAGAAGGAACGGTAGTCAGTGTGACCGATGGTATCGTGCGTATCCATGGTCTTGCCGATGTCATGCAAGGTGAGATGATCGAGTTTCCCGGTAGTGTCTTTGGTATGGCACTTAACCTTGAGCGCGATTCAGTCGGTGCCGTGGTATTGGGTAGCTATGAACAGATATCTGAAGGTGACACCGTCAAATGTACGGGAAAGATTCTGGAGGTTCCGGTTGGTCCTGAACTGCTGGGTCGTGTAGTGGACACCCTTGGTAATCCAATAGATGGTAAAGGTCCAATCAACGCAACGGGTTCATCACCAGTAGAACGTATTGCCCCAGGTGTTATTGCCAGAAAGTCAGTTGATCAACCTGTACAGACAGGTCTGAAATCAATTGATGCGATGGTGCCAATCGGTCGCGGTCAACGTGAGTTGATCATTGGCGATCGTCAGACGGGTAAAACTGCTGTTGCCATTGATGCGATTATCAACCAGAAGGGTACCGGCGTTAAATGTATCTATGTAGCAGTTGGTCAGAAAGCATCTTCTATCGCTAACGTTGTCCGTAAACTGGAAGAGCATGGTGCGATGGATCACACAATCATTGTGGCGGCTTCAGCATCTGATCCAGCAGCAATGCAGTTCCTGGCACCTTATGCAGGTTGTGCAATGGGTGAGTACTTCCGCGACACCGGTGAAGATGCACTGATCGTATATGATGATCTGACCAAACAGGCCTGGGCCTACCGTCAGGTATCATTGTTGCTTCGTCGCCCACCAGGCCGTGAAGCTTATCCAGGTGACGTTTTCTATCTGCACTCTCGCTTGTTAGAACGTGCAGCCCGTATTAATGCAGAATATGTTGAAAAACTGACAGATGGTAAAGTCAAGGGTAAAACAGGTTCATTGACAGCATTGCCTATTATTGAAACTCAGGCAGGTGACGTATCGGCATTCGTACCGACAAACGTAATTTCTATTACTGACGGTCAGATATTCCTTGAAACTGACCTCTTCAACTCAGGTATTCGTCCTGCGATTAACGCCGGTCTCTCTGTATCACGTGTAGGTGGTGCAGCCCAGACTAAAATCATCAAGAAGTTAGGTGGTGGTGTTCGTCTTGATCTGGCACAGTATCGTGAGCTCGCAGCTTTCGCACAGTTTGCATCTGACCTTGATGAGACGACGCGTAAACAGTTGGAGCGTGGTCAGCGTGTCACTGAATTGATGAAGCAAAAACAATATTTACCTATGGGTGTCGCCGAGCAGGGTGTTTCACTTTTTGCTGCAAATGAAGGCTTTCTGGATGATGTCGAGTTAAGCAAGATTGGTGATTTTGAATCTGCCCTGATTGCGAACATGAATTCTTCACATGCTGATTTAATGAAGAAGATTAATGAGACGGGTGATTTTAGTGATGATATCGCAACAGGTATTCGTAGCGCGATAGAATCATTTAAGGCCAACAACGTCTGGTAACTGGGAGTAGATTTCGATGGCCGTAGGCAAAGAAATCCGAGTCAAGATCAAGAGTATTCAGAATACGCAGAAGATTACGCGTGCTATGGAAATGGTAGCTGCAAGTAAAATGCGTAAGGCACAGGATCGTATGTCATCCTCTCGTCCATACGCTGATAAAATGCGCAATGTAGTTGGGCATTTATCGCAAGCACATCCTGAATATCGTCATCCGTATATGGTTGAACGTGATGTGAAACGTGTCGGCTTTATTGTTATTTCTTCAGACCGTGGTCTGTGTGGTGGCTTAAATAGTAATCTCTTTAAGAAGACAGTCGCCGCAATGAAGGAATGGCATGAAAATAATGTAGAAATCGATGTTTGCACTATCGGTAATAAAGCAGCAGGTTTCTTCTCACGTATGGGTGGTAATGTCATTGCCCAGACCTCTCATCTTGGTGATGCACCACAAGTCAGTGATTTGATTGGTTCGGTCAAGGTGATGCTTGATGCTTATGATGAAGGCAAGATCGATAAACTCATCGTTGTGTTTAATGATTTCGTCAATACCATGACCCAGGCGCCAACGGTATTGCAGCTTTTACCTATAGCAGGTGAAGAAGATGAAGAGCTCAAACACCATTGGGATTATATGTATGAGCCAGAGGCAAAAGATGTACTGAATGCCTTGTTGGTTAGATACATTGAGTCTCAGGTATACCAAGGTGTGGTAGAAAATCTGGCCTGTGAACAGGCAGCTCGTATGGTGGCGATGAAATCAGCATCCGATAATGCTGGTGACCTGATTAATCAGTTGAAACTGGTTTACAACAAGGCTCGCCAAGCGGCGATTACGCAGGAAATTTCAGAAATTGTAGGTGGTGCTGCCGCAGTTTAATTGCGTGCTCGCTGATAACGATTAGAACAGAATTTATAGTATTTAAGAGGAATTAAGGCAATGAGTACAGGAAAAATTGTACAGATCATCGGTGCCGTTGTAGATGTGGAGTTTCCACGGGACGCGATACCTAAGGTCTATGACGCCCTGAACGTTGAAGATTTCGGGTTAACACTGGAAGTGCAACAACAGTTGGGCGACGGTATCGTCCGTACCATTGCTATGGGTACTTCTGACGGTTTGACACGTGGTAAGTCAGTTTCAAATACTGGCGCACCAATTTCCGTGCCAGTAGGTAAGGAAACTTTGGGACGCATCATGGACGTACTCGGTGAGCCGATTGATGAAAAGGGCCCAATTGGTGAAGAAAAGCGTATGGCAATTCATCGTAAAGCGCCTAGTTATGAAGAACAATCTGGTAGTACCGAACTGCTAGAGACAGGTATCAAGGTAATTGATCTGCTTTGCCCATTCGCAAAGGGCGGTAAGGTTGGTCTGTTTGGTGGTGCCGGTGTAGGTAAGACTGTAAACATGATGGAACTTATACGTAACATCGCGATTGAGCACAGTGGATATTCAGTGTTTGCCGGTGTTGGTGAGCGTACTCGTGAAGGTAATGACTTTTACCATGAAATGACCGATTCAAACGTTATTGATAAAGTTGCGCTGGTTTATGGTCAGATGAACGAGCCACCTGGTAACCGTTTACGTGTTGCTCTAACAGGTTTGACGATTGCGGAAAATTTCCGTGATCTGGGTAATGACGTATTATTGTTTGTTGATAACATCTATCGTTATACACTAGCTGGAACAGAAGTATCAGCCCTGCTGGGACGTATGCCATCTGCTGTAGGTTACCAGCCGACTCTGGCCGAAGAAATGGGTGTATTGCAGGAACGTATTACATCGACTAAAACAGGTTCAATTACATCGATTCAGGCGGTATATGTTCCAGCGGATGACTTGACTGACCCATCACCAGCGACAACCTTTGCTCACCTTGATGCGACCGTCGTTTTATCTCGTCAGATTGCAGAGTTAGGTATTTATCCCGCAGTTGATCCACTGGATTCAACCAGTCGTCAGCTGGATCCACTGGTTGTCGGTCAGGAACACTATGATATCGCCCGGTCAGTACAGGGTATTCTGCAGCGTTACAAAGAATTGAAAGATATTATTGCTATTCTTGGTATGGACGAATTGTCAGACGATGATAAGCTGGCTGTAGCTCGTGCTCGTAAGGTGCAGCGCTTCATGTCTCAGCCATTCTTTGTTGCCGAGGTATTTACAGGTTCACCAGGTAAATATGTATCATTGAAAGATACTATCAGTGCCTTCAAGGGTATTGTGAATGGTGAGTATGACCATATGCCGGAGCAGGCATTCTACATGGTCGGTTCTATCGACGAGGCTGTTGAAAAAGCCAAGAAGATGCAGTAATCCAGACAGGATAAATTATGGCTATGACCATTCATGTTGATATTGTTAGTGCTGAAAAGGCTATCTTTTCAGGCCCTGCCGAGATGGTGTTTGCATCAGCGGCTATGGGTGACGTAGGTATACTCCCTCGTCACGCGCCATTGCTAACACCATTGAAGCCGGGTGAAGTTCGTATTAAAAAGGAAGGCGGAGACGAAGAATTTTTTTATGTCTCTGGGGGCATGCTGGAAGTACAGCCTCATGTAGTTACAGTTTTAGCTGATACCGCGGCACGAGCGAAAGATCTTGATGAAGCGGCTGCACTAGAAGCTAAACAACGTGCAGAACAGGCAATGGTCGACAAGACATCTGAGTTTGAATATGCAAAAGCTCAGATTGAATTGGCCGAGGCAGCAGCACAATTGCAGGCTATTCAGAAACTTCGCGATCACAGACGTTAATACAGCCCTGTTTTCAGCTAGTTAGCTATCAAAAGCCGTACATAGTACGGCTTTTGACGTTTTGGTTGGGGCATTGTATAAAGCAATAAGACAGTTTCAAGGGTAGTCCTGATTATGACAATAACGGCAATAATTCTGGCAGCTGGGCAAGGCACACGCATGCGCTCCAACAGGCCCAAGGTGCTACATCCCGTCGGCGGCAAACCAATGTTGGCCCATGTGCTTCAGGGTGTTACAGATATTCAGGTTGGAAAAACAATTATAGTCTATGGCCATGGTGGTGAGGTGGTCAGACGGAGTTTTAGTGATGTAGCCCTTGAATGGGTTTACCAGGAGGAACAGTTAGGTACGGCTCATGCCGTACAACAGGCAATGCCGTTAGTGGATGATAATTCAACCATCCTGGTTCTCTATGGCGATACGCCATTAGTGCGGTGTGAAACACTTACCCGATTATTGGACGTTAGTGCCCAGGGTGTTGGGCTGTTAACAACGGTACTAGACCACCCGGATGGCTATGGCCGCATTATTCGTGATGATGCTGGAAAGGTTGTAGCAATTGTTGAAGATAAAGATGCCAATCCAGATCAGCTAAATATTGCAGAAGTGAATACAGGCATTGTCGCGATGTCGGCATCAAATTTAAAACGTTGGTTAATACGTATTGAGAACAATAATGCACAACAAGAGTATTATCTGACAGATATCATCGCACTCGCTGTGGAAGATGGTTTCATAATTAATACCCATGTCTGCACCGACCCGGAAGAGGTTATGGGTATCAATAACAGAATACAGCAGGCAGAGGCAGAACGAGTATACCAGCAGCGCGCAGTTGCAGA
>CAZYTT010000042.1:0-6641 GCA_964650235.1 uncultured Gammaproteobacteria bacterium
TTGCGGAGACATTTGCCCAGGAGAATCGACTGGCCTGTGAATTGCTGAATGAGGACCTGGGATATTATGGTTACCTGATATAAAGCACAGATTTACATTACCGCAAAAAAAATATTGCGGACCCGGGTTTCAGGTCCGCAGTAATATAATTATTTATTTTGTACTGATTTTAGTCCACTGGCCATTGTGATTGCGTAGTGTTATCAGGGCATTGCCTGTGGCGTGAATATTTACCACGATCTCACGATATTGATCACCTTTATAGCTCCACATCCGGGCAGTCCTGACTTCACAGTCCATCCGATTTTTACCACATTGCTCCACGCTATCAATAGTGTTGTTCTGTAATGCCTTTTCGATGGCTTTTTTTATGTTGGCAAGTTGTTTGTCATCAAGGTTTAATTCGCCGAGGACATTTGGAGCACTCAAGTTGACAGTGTCTTGAGCGGCGATGACAGGTGTCATAACAAACATCATTAATAGAAAACACGAAATACTTAGCAAACGTTTAAACATAGGATCCCTCCCCAGGGCATGTGAAATACAAAGTGAGGTATTATTGCACTTTAAAATGATCAAATCGTCAAGTGTAAATACAGAATTCATTTATAAATAGGTGATTTACTGTTACATACCCATAATTATGACCGAAATTATAGTATTCAGCCTGTATAAGCGACAAATTCAATCAATATCGATTCGACGTCGTAGAACCTTAGTCTGGCTGTGTCGGGTTTTGTTGTTAAGGCGACGCAATTGTGAACTTTTAGTTGGCTTGGTCGGACGTCGAGGTTTTACATCCCGGCCTGCATTTCTAATGATTTCAATAAGCCGGGATATAGCATCCTGAAGGTTTTTTTCTCGGGTTCTAAATTGTTGGCCCTTGATGATGATTACGCCCTGTTTACTTATACGTTGATCTTTTAACGCCATAAGACGGTGCTTATAGTGTAGTGGCAGGCTTGAGGCAAGAATGTCAAAACGTAGGTGAATGGCAGTGGCAACCTTATTGACATTCTGGCCGCCACTGCCCTGAGCTCTGATGGAGGATATTTTTACCTCATTTTCTGCCAGTTTTATTGAAGGTGTTATAGACAGCATCTGGATTATTGTACATGCCCGATGCTCGTCAGGACTTCTTAACAAACTTTGTCAGGATAACTATTTGTTGGCCATTAACTCGACCCTCAATATGCTCTGGATTGTCATCAACCAGTGAAATTCCGCGTACGGCAGTGCCACGTTTGGCAGTGAAGTTGGCGCCTTTAACATTAAGGTCTTTAATTAGAGTAACCGTATCACCCACTGATAATACCGCTCCGTTGCTGTCACGGTGTCCAGATGAATTATCATTACTATCAGTTATGCCTGACTCTGCCCAGCTCTGAATGTCGTCATCGAGATAGAGCATGTCAAGAAGATCCATTGGCCAGCCTTCTGCTTTTAGCTGTGAAAGCATCCGCCATGCCATTACCTGAACTGCCGGGGTCTGACTCCACATGCTGTCATTGAGGCAGCGCCAATGATTAGGATTGACTTTATCCTGGTCTTCAAGTTGATCTTTACATGTGCTGCAGACCAATACACAGTCATCTTCGCTATCACCATTACGTGGAGCTACGACATATACACTTAAGTCATTGTCATTACTACATAGCTCACATTTATTGTCACCACGTTGTTTTAATGCTTGTTCAATACTCATTTTTTTCTTCTCTATGCCTATAAAACAGGTGGATTATACACCAAAGTAGGTGGCTGGTTAGTATTGACAATATTTATTAATACTAAGGAATGTTGATGAGTCCGATTTGCTAGGATTATCGCCTTACATTCCTGAACTTATATTGTCAGTTTTAAATTCATAGCGGGTATAACGTTGAACCTTAATAGTAATTGACCACGTCTTACGTAGTAATCCAGCTTTTACATATAATGACTCAGTTATTTTTCTTGAATATACTTATGATGTGGCTGCTGCTTGTCATGACTCGGGGATTAAGGCATTAGCCGTTACCGCCGCAGCTATATCTACCCGGAGCCCCAGAGGGAGTTCCTCAACTTTATAGATGCAGCCAATATTGATTTAAAGACCTTAGTGATGCCTTCGCTGACCGCCATGGAGAGCGACGCGAAGGCAGTTAGTCCCCTATAGTTAACGCCGTCTGCAGGGTCATAATTACGAGGGATAGCGAGTGATGAAGAGCCTGCAGACGGCGGCTATCGTTGACGTAGAGTCATTGAGGGAGTCTTGGTGTTGAGTGACATGCAGGGACTGTGTCAGTCATGCAACGCTGAGACGTACGCAGGACGGTCGGGGATAAACAGTTGCCGCGTAGACTAGTCGATATCTGACAAGGATGTCATAAATTAATCACGAGATAGCGGCACTAATGTTACTGGAAGGTCACTGGCGGCCAGTCGCCCTAATGTACTCATTATGCGGCGCTCCTTGTTGGTCGAGATCGATAGTCGATAACCAGTTGGGCATTAGCGCGGGGAGGTTATTTTGATAACTGTGGGAACTCGTACCTAGGTGTTTTTGATAATCTTTCCGGTAATTGGGGCTCGTTGCCAGCGAATCAAACTTTGATGTTTATGGATATTGAAATACATTTTCCAGATTTGGTTGCCAGCCAGATCAAGGTTTAGGGCAGTGTGATCTGAGGTTTTTTGCCGGGCGGTAGATGACAGCCATCTGGCCAATATTCTGGATGGCTGTGGCTCCCAGTTTTTCGCAGATCGTTTGAGTCATTGTTTTACGTGTTTCCTTGTCAACCCCACCTAGCTTGATCTTAATCAATTCATGATGGGCAATTGCCTGCTCTATCTCTTTTAGTACGGCCTCGGTTAGTCCATTGCTACCCGTCATAACAACTGGATTAAGATCGTGGGCACGTGAGCGGAGAAAACTCTTTTGTTTTGGTGTTAATTCCATAAAGTACTCGATGGCTATAAATTCAGCCTCGGATTATACCCGTTAAAATACGAATGTGCTGAACTCAGTCAGAAAATCGAGTTTACCTGGGTGTACGAAGATGTGTTTATAACAGATTTGCTCGTGGGGATGTATTATAATGGTTTTTTGCCCAACAGGTGGTGTTACAGGCATGAAGGATTTAAAGAATTTAATGATATATGGTTTAGCGGCGGGTCTGGCGGTCTTGATCCTTGCTATGCTGGGGCGAACTGAGGCTATAAGCGGTGGTGTTAAAATCAGTCTGGCTTTGATACTGGTTGTTATTCTGCCACTGATCCTGAGTGTGAAGATGGCCAAGAAAGAGCGGCATGATAAGGCTGAGGACTAAGAGCCCCTTTATTTAATGTGCGCCACGGAAGTTCAATTAATTCCCTGGGCGATTGTATGAGAAAGGTATCCTATCGCGTTCACGATCGCCGCAAGGCACCTGATTGGATAGTCATTTTCGGTCGTCTATTCGGTGTATTTGGTTGGTTTGGTCTGTTTATAGCACTGGTGTTGATGGCCAAGGCAAAACCTGAGAGTAGCTTCATCGATGAGAGTTTTCTGGCTCAATTTGGTTATGAAGTGACTCTGCGTCGGGCCTGGGATATGGGGCTCGCTCGTTATATCTATTACCTGATGATTATGGGTGTCGTGTTGAGTACTATTGGCCTGTTCTTACATAGCCGCCGATCCAAGCGAGAGGCGGATGGTTATGGTCTGTATCTGATGGTCTTGGGCGTGATTTCAATGGCGGGAGTTATCTTCTACCAGGGTTTTTTTAACCTATTAGCCCCTTGAGTCCTTAATGCCGCGTGTGTTGCAGGTCATGCAATGTGTCTGAGGCAAACAGGGCCTCGCTGTCTACCCGGTCAAACTTATAGGTCTTTTTACAGAAGTGGCATTCGACTTTTACGGCCCCCTCATCTTTGAGGATGTCCTGAATTTCAGTCGGTCCCAGTCCGCGTAAGGTATTGGCTATGTTTTCGCGCGAACAGGAGCAGTGAAAGTAAACCTGATCAGGATCAAAGACCCTGACATCCTCTTCGTGAAAAAGCCGCTTCAGGATCGTCATAACGGGTAGATCTCTCAGCTCTTCTGCAGTAATAGTCTCACTCAGGTGCACAACTCGGTTCCAGCTGTCAGTATTCTCGGCTATAACGATATTGTTTTCAGGTACTTCC
Organism: uncultured Gammaproteobacteria bacterium; assembly: GCA_964650235.1. Classification (GTDB taxonomy): domain Bacteria; phylum Pseudomonadota; class Gammaproteobacteria; order SZUA-140; family SZUA-140; genus CAZYTT01. Next base: position 4,147 of record CAZYTT010000042.1, read on the forward strand.
TGTAATAATAGGCCTGCGGCACAACGTCCATCAGCCGTCAGCCAAAGTCGGGTGTTGAGCTGCTCGGATTGCCTGAAGTAATTATCCAGGGCCTGAGCCAGGGAGTCTTTGCCGAGGTCAATAATACTTTGATAGCGCTCATTACCGTCTTGTGGGTCAATTGTTATGGCCAGATGGCCTTGGCCACAAAGCTCTGCTAATGTTCCATTTTCTACCTCACCGTGCCATTCCGCCATCCCCCTGAGTCGGGAATGATTATCGACCTGGACAACCAGTAAGGAGACGGGGCCATTACCCTGGATTTGAATAATCAGATTGCTATCATGTTTGAGTGTTGAGCTGAGCAGGGCAGCAGCGGCCATCGTTTGCCCTAGTAAATCTCTCACTGGTTGAGGGTAATGGTAGCGTTGGAGTACAGCCTGCCAGCTTTCATCAAGATGAACAAGTTTACCCTTAATATTGGTATGTTCGAATAAAATCGAATGATAAGGTCTTTGTTTGCAGGGTCTTCTGAATAAGGCATAAATGGTCTCATGTTAAAATGCCATTTTAACTGATCTTTAGGCGTTCTGCCTATCGCTACCCGTTGGGGCGGGCATGTTAAACTCATTGCAAATTGACCTGACAGGATAACGAATGAAACAGGATAGAAACTTTGACGATTTAGGTGATCGTTTTGCCCAAAATATTTATGGTTCACCAAAAGGTAAGATCAGGCAGGCGGTACTATGGCAGCAGTTAACAGAACAAATTCCACCATTAGTTAATACCGATAAACTAAGGGTGCTGGATGCCGGTTGTGGTATGGGTCAATTAGCTGCCCGACTGGTCAAGCTGGGTCATCAACTAACCTTATGTGATGTATCGAATGAAATGCTTGAAGCGGCACAACAACTGATCGGACAGGAGTCTTGTCTAGGTCAGGGCGCATCAAATCAGTCACCTGCAGTAAGTTATAACCATTTATCGTTACAGAGTGTGGCTGAAGCAGTGACTGAACCCTTTGCCGTGGTGTTGTGTCATGCTGTACTGGAGTGGCTGGACGATGCTGAGGCGGCTATTAAGTCCCTGGCCCAGTTGGTGGCCCCTAATAACTACCTGTCTCTAACTTTTTATAACCGTGATGCGTTAATCTACCGGAATTTAATTAATGGTAATCTACGCAAGGTTAAATCAGGCGATTATGCAGGACACCCAGGTGGGCTGACGCCAGGAAATCCACTGGATCCGGGCGTGGTGTTTTCATGGCTCGATGCTAATGCTTTTGACGTACAGTTTAAGGCCGGGGTGCGAGTTTTTTACGATTATATTCCGCGAGCAGTACGTGAAAAGCTGTCGTTAGAGGATGTGCTAGAGCTTGAGCATCAATTTGGTCAGATGCAGCCTTATTCAATGCTGGCACGTTACATCCATGTGGTTGCAAGGCGTCGCCCAGTTCAATGAGCGACGCTCTACAGTCGAGATCTGTTTTAAGTGCTGATTAGTGGCCGTGTCCATCAGGACCGTGGGCATGACCGTGGTCAATTTCTTCCTGGCTGGCTTCGCGAATTTCAACAACCTCAACTGCAAAGTTAAGGTTTACACCTGCCAGCGGGTGATTGCCATCAACGCTGATGTCGTCACCTTCGACGTTGGTAACGGTGATGACCATTGTATTTCCTTCAGGGCTCTGGGCATGAAATTGCATTCCCGCTTCTATCTCCTGGTCTGCGCCAAACATATCCCGTGACAGGGTCTGCAACATTGATTCATCCCTCAGGCCATAGCCGTCTTCAGGTTGAACCGATACGTTTACGCTATCACCAGCTAATTTTCCAACTAGGGCATTTTCCAGCCCGGGGATAATATTGCTGGCACCATGGAGGTAGCTGAACTGGCCTTTATTAGACTGGTCCAGGACTTGGCCTTCGTCATTAGTAAGGGTGTAGTCAATAGTGACAACCGAATTTGCCGCAATTTGCATAGTAGTTACCTTAAGATAATAGTTAGATTTATAAATTAGATGGGTATTAGAGATCAGAGATGTGGGAGTATAGCAGACTCTGTTATGGTGCCCAAATTCGAGTCACGCTGGCCACTCAAAGTTATTTGCCTGATGACGATATATTCAACATTCCCTGTTTTATAAGGTAAAACCAGGAGGTCTTATGTCAGAACATAGTGATTTGATCAAGTCCAAGCTCAAGGCCTTTGCCATTCATTTTTGTGGTAGTGCTATTGTAATTGCGCTCTACTTGATGCTGGTATTTCAGGTCTGGTACCCGTATCCCTACTATTCAATTGAAAAAGTATGGGATGTTATCCGTATTGTAGTGAGTGTGGATGTCTTTATAGGGCCGTTACTGACCCTGGTTGTTTATCGGGTAGGTAAGGCGAGCCTCAAGTTCGATATGTCGGCAATTATTTTCATTCAGCTTGCTGCATTATTATGGGGTATCACAGTTACTTATAGTCAGCGTCCGATATATGCCGCACTTGTCAGTGATAATTATATC
>CAZYTT010000042.1:6741-14653 GCA_964650235.1 uncultured Gammaproteobacteria bacterium
CAACTAAAACAGGCAGTCACTGAAATAGTTAAGACCCAGGGTGGAGAGATTGATGATTATCTTTTTATATCCGTAGAGGGCAGGGTATCTATCGGAATGTTGATGATACGTCGAGATAACTTAACGGTCGTTGATGCCCTGCTGGATTAAGGGGGAGGCCGTTAGTCAGGATGGCTGACGGCCTGTTTGCTTAGCGAATTTCGAAATGGGACTCAATCAGTGTTACAGGTGCAGACCGCATTCAGTTTTGGGGCAGTTATTCCATCGGCCACTGCGATCATCTCCGGGGACTGTGCAATGGTCGCAACCAATAGAAGAATAGCCCTTTGCAACCAGTGGGTGGAAGGGGAGTTTATGGTCGCGGATATAGGCGTCGCGCTCCTCTTTAGTAACATCAACGAGGGGATAGAATTTAATGATTCCGTTACGTTCTTCAAATACATCCAGTGCGGCGCGGTGCTCAGTCTGCCAGCGCATCAGGCCTGATGCCCATATGGTAAATCCTTGCTTAATCTCATCTAGTGGTTCAACTTTATTGACTGTGCAGCAGAAGTCAGGGTCATTTTTCCACGTCTCTTCCTTTTTGGTAAATTCATGTTTCCATTCATCAGCGCGGATATCAACGACATCAATTCCAAATAATTCAATAAGATAGCTCTTGTAGTCAAGAGTTTCCTTAAAATGATAGCCGGTGTCGATAAAGAATATCTGCTGATGCGGGGCTGCCCGCGAAAATAGATGCAGTAGGAATGCCGATGTTGCGGCGAATGATGAAGTCAACATGATCTGATCAGCGCTGAAGTCACTATAGAGTGTATGAATCCGTTCTTCAGGCGTTAATGAATGATATTTTTCGTTGAGTACCTTTAATTCTTCGCGGCTCGGAAGACGATTTTTTCGTGGAGTATCTGATTGTGATAATGTATTTTGCATAGGGTTAATTATAATTAAAAATCCATTAAAAGTCTCGCTTAATAGCTATTAGTTATATAATACTTTTTTATATCCAATGAATATCGGGTGATATTGCGCTCCTTAAATCGATCATATTGTAGCTGTGTGGTGTTCCAGTCGGGTATTTTGACCAATCAGCGGAAAAAGAAGTGCGGCCTGAAGCCCTGGACTCTGAGCATAAATATTTTAAGCGTTTGGTGAACCTGCTCATAGTGGTGGCTATGCCCCGTATCTTGTCAGCAATACATCCTTAGCCTGGTTGATCTTGACGGCCAGATAGTTGGAACCACCCCGGTCAGGATGGAGTTTTTGAATCAATCTACGATGTGTCTCAACAACAATGGCCTGGTCAATGGGTGGCTGAAGCCCGAGTATAGCCAGGGCCTCGGTTTCAGACATCTTTTCACCCTGGGGTTGTGAACCATGGTCAAAGTCCCAATTGCCAGGAGGATGCCCCGTTTTTTGGGTGATGTAGACGCTGAGAAGTTGAGCAGAGGCCATGTCATGCTGTTGCCACTGTGTAAGGCAGGATTGTAACTGTTGTGTCGATAATTGACTGAGCAATTGATCCTTGAACCGCCCGCCCAGTATTTGACCGTCAATTTTTCCACTCTGATGATTCAACCGCAACTCCAGCAATGTAGACTTGATGGCTGATTGGCCGACCTTCGACTGATTTCCCCGGCCAGGTAATTTGCGCCAGAAGTGTTTAATGACAGGTGCGTACCGAATAAAGGGGAGCAGGCGTTTGAATAGCGGTATCAGAGCAGCGAATAGTGCAAACAGCCACGATAGCCGGCCAGTGGCCGCCAGGAAAATGAGTACAACAATGAGCATAAAGAGCGCCGCAACTTTTAATCCCTGGCGTAGCTGCTCTGGCGACTTGCTGCGAAACCAATGAAGAATGATAAATAATGCCACAATCAGGATTGCGGCTAACAAAATTCGAATGATCATGAGGCGGGGGTAATCTTCACAGTTTTATTTCATGGAAAGCCAGTAATAGTAACTTCATTTGCGGTAGTGTACTTGATTAGCGGGACAGTGGTTAAGCGCAGAACTAAAATTTGACCCGTGCTAGAATCCAGCCATGACAGATGTCCATGAAGATGCCCTGACTTGCCTGTTAAGCCGTGATGCTGATGAAAAGTGTCGCCTTACACATAGCCTGTTACTAAAGAGCCGAAATAACCTGCTACTAGATCGCAATGGACAGGTCCGAGCGATTGCCGTACCTGGCTACCCGGAAACGATTAGACTGGTTATGCCGCGTAAATTAGTAAGGCGACGACTAGGGAGTCTGGAAGGAAGGGCAGCGTTGATACATGCTCTCATGCATATTGAGTTTAATGCAATAAATCTGGCACTTGATGCAGTCTATCGTTACCGTGACCAGCCCCATGCCTTTTATCTCGACTGGTTACGGGTTGCAGATGAAGAAGCAACCCATTTCTTATTATTACGCACCCATTTATTAAGTCTGGGTTATCAATATGGTGATTTCCCGTCGCATGATGGACTATGGGAGATGGCCGTTAAGACTGCCGATGACGTAATGGCCCGGATGGCATTGGTACCACGATGTCTGGAGGCGCGTGGATTGGATGTCACGCCAGGGATACAGGAAAAATTACGCAATGTCGGTGATCTTGTAGCCGTTCGAATACTCGACATTATTTTGCGCGACGAGATTGGTCACGTTAGTATCGGTAACTATTGGTTCAGTCATATGTGTCAAATACGTGGTGTTGAACCAGAGGCCTGTTTTCGTGATCTGCTCAGTAAGTATTTTGTTGGTGATCTTCGTGGGCCATATCATCTGGATGCGCGTCGTCAGGCCGGGTTCAGTAATGCTGAGCTTGATTATCTGCAACAGCACTATCAATAAGGTGATTGCAACTGGGAACGTTGAGGGAGAGTTATGAGTTCACGTCTATTATTGTTGCCCGGAAAGTCGACTGAATCAAGTCGATTAATTAAGGTCCCCGCAGATTATGAGTCGCACGAGGCCTTTCGACATGTTACCGGTATTATTGCTGCGATTGAAGAACAGGGTGGTTCAGTAGATGACGTTATGGAGGCTCTGGAGGTTAAGGGGTTTGAGGTCATTGAATTTGCTGTGGGGCCCTCATTACCCTGACTGAGGATTAAAAATTACGTTCTGTTGTAGTTAGAAGGCTAGCGCAAGTAATCACTATGTTTAATCGTATTAAAAGTTTTTTGTTACCGCAGATTGGTACCGTCCCGCTTAGGGAAAAATTGCTCAGTGGGATCGCTGCCCTTGCTGGAATAGTGATGGTGACATGGGTTAGCCATTTTGTGGCTGGAGATCATGAGGTGGTATTTTTAGCAGCGTCTATGGGCTCGGCTGCAGTACTTTTATTTGCCTTGCCGCATAGTCCAATGGCGCAACCTTGGCCTATAATTGGTGGCCATATTATTTCCGCCATAATTGGTGTTACCTGTTATCAGTTGTTGGGAGATGGCCCACTATCTGCAGCGCTGGCGACTGCAGTGGCAATTGTAGCGATGTATCTTTTTCGCTGTATGAATCCTCCTGGTGGTGCCGCAGCGCTTGGCGCCGTTATTGGAGGCCCTCTCATCCATGACCTTGGCTATAGTTATGTCCTCGTGCCTATTGGATTAAATGTTGTGATCATAACTGTGGTTGCAATTATTATTAATAATATTCTGCCGGGAAGGCACTACCCATTAAGATATGATGTTAAGGCAGACGATGATAACGACGAGATTAACTGGGCACTGGGGCCAGAGTTATTAAATAATAGCGATATAGATGCGGCTATTGAAAGTTTTGAAACCTTTATTGATGCCGATCGTGATGAGCTCAGGGCTATCTTTATGCAGGCAACGATGAATGCCTATAAGCGCCGGATTGGTGATGTGAAATGCAGCGAAATAATGACGAGTGAACCTCTGCGAGTGACGTCCAATATGACAATAAAGGCGGTGCGGAAAATAATGGGGCAACAGTATCGTAAGGCATTACCTGTTATTGATGATCATCGTCATGTTGTCGGAATGATTACCTATGAAGAGGCCTGGCAGAAGTTACCTGATATGACTCGGGTTGCTGAGGTTTTAAATAATGATGTTGATCTGGCCAGACCGGATCTGCACATCATCGATATTGTACCTGTCATTAGTCGCCAGGGCTGGCGGGCGATCCCGGTGGTCGATGATAATAACCTCTTGCTCGGGGTTATATCCCGGGCAGAAATATCTCGAGCCTTGTTAGCGCTACAGTAAGAGTATCAGTAGGGCAGGCGGGCATAGAGATCATGTTCATCTGAATTAATGATCTTTACTTCAATGAAATCACCGATATTGATCGTTGCCTGATTGTCAGGCATCGCTATAATGACCTGGCCATCAATTTCCGGCGCATCAGCTTTACTGCGTGCGATAATAGCCGCGTCTTCTATATCATCAACCAGTACCTGAATTGTAGAGCCAATGCGACGTTGTAATTTATTGGCGCTAATTTCTGCCTGGGTAGACATAAAGCGTTCGAGCCGGTCCTGTTTGATCTCTTCAGGCACAGCCCCGGCAAGCTCATTTGCTGGTGCCCCTTCAACAGCCGAGTAACTGAAGGCGCCCACACGATCGAGTTGGGCTGCCTCAAGAAATTCAAGTAGTTGTTCAAAGTCTGTTTCAGTTTCGCCTGGAAAGCCTACAATGAATGTGCTCCTGACAGTTAAATCTGGATTGACAGTACGCCAGTCTTTGAGCCGTCGGAGAATGTTTTCACTATGCGCTGGCCGTTTCATGGCCTTTAGTATTCTTGGGCTTGCGTGTTGAAACGGAATATCAAGGTAGGGCAGTAGATTGCTGCCTTCCATTAATGGCATGACCTGGTCGACATGGGGGTAGGGGTAGACATAATGTAATCGGGTCCAGGCATCTAGTTGAGATAACTCCTTGCACAGCACAGTAAAGGATGTCTTGACTGGGCGACCATTCCAGAAACCGGCTCGATACTTGACGTCAACGCCATAAGCACTTGTGTCCTGGCTAATGACCAGTAATTCACGTACACCACTATTGACCAGATTTTCTGCATCAGTAAGCACATCGCCAACGGGTCTGCTGACCAGATCGCCACGTAACTGGGGAATAATGCAAAAGGTACAACTATGATTGCAGCCTTCGGATATTTTCAGATAGGCGTAGTGACGGGGTGTCAATTTGATGCCCTGGGGCGGGATTAAGCTGGAGTAGGGATCATGTTGAGGCGGGAGATGTTTATGGACAGCCGACATGACATCTTGTAATGAATGAGGGCCTGTAACAGCTAGTACATTAGGGAATTCATCGGTGATAGTCTCCGCATTAGCCCCAAGACAGCCGGTTACAATGACCTTGCTATTTTCAGCCATTGCCTCGCCGATAGTATCCAGTGACTCTTCGATAGCAGAATTAATAAATCCACAGGTATTGACAATAACAATGTCCGACTCGGAATAGTTATTACTAATGTCGTAACCTTCGGCACGGAGCTGGGTTACAATTAACTCGGAATCAACTAGTGCCTTGGGGCAACCTAGGCTTGCTAGTCCAATACGAGGGATTTGATGATTATTTTTAGAGGACATGATGTATTACTTTCCAGCTATAATGAGGCGAATTATATCACAAACAAGTCAATGGCCTGCATCATTAGCTAGCAGGCTGGAGTGTGGCCATGCAAGTTGAGCAATTGCTGCTGGAATATGAGGTCCAGTTGAGATTGGGGGCATTTATTACTATATTTGCACTTGTTGCTGTGGGTGAAATCCTGGCTCCCAAACGAACGCTGAAAGTCGCTAGGCGCCGCCGCTGGTTGAATAATGTTTCCCTGGTCGTGATTAATACGATCATGTTGCGTTTACTGTTTCCCACGGCCGCCATGGGTCTGGCTATCTTCGTTAATGACAGGGGGTGGGGGCTATTGAATTATTGGCAATTAAACCCTAACATTAGCCTGATTTTCTCGATAGTTTTGCTGGATATGGTGATTTATCTGCAGCATGTCATGTTTCATGCTGTTCCTCTATTATGGCGTCTGCACAAGGTACATCATACTGACCTAGATTATGATGTGACGACGGGGGCACGTTTTCATCCGGTTGAAATTATTCTTTCATTAGGTATTAAATTTTTTACTATCCTCGCCCTTGGAGCGCCAGTCGTGGCCGTGCTGATATTCGAGATTATTCTGAACGCGATGGCGATGTTTAATCATGGGAATTTAGATTTGCCCCGGTCACTTGATCGATTATTACGCCTGGTAATCGTTACACCGGATATGCATCGGGTGCATCACTCAATTGAAGATGATGAACTTAATAGTAACTTTGGTTTTAATCTTTCGGTCTGGGACCGGTTTTTTGGTACCTATAAGGCGCAGCCATTATACGGTCATCAGGGGATGACAATTGGTTTACGCAACTTTAGTGATGAAAAAAAATGTGTGAATCTGAAAGGAATGCTATTGATCCCATTTGATGATATTGGCAATAATTATACGATTAATCGTCGCCAATACCGGTCTAAATAAGTTTTATTGGAGGGTATCGATTTCAGTTTGAGAGCCAGCCAGCATTCAGTACAGCGTTCTGACTGGCATAATCCCAAACCTATTTACCACCTTAAAGACGGTGGTGACAGACAAATACCCTGGGGTGAATAGCTATGGTAATCTCGCAACTATGTTGCTACGATTACAAGGTATTCAGGGGGTAGTAAATTGGTGCTGTAACTGTATGATATTTATTGAATTAAAAGGGGAAGGCCATGATCGCCACGAGTGACGAAAATACTGAGATTCCTAAATGGGATGAAGCATTAGAGGCTTTGGTAAAAGAGGAATGCAGCCAGAAAGGCGGGGTCCTGATGATCGAAGATTTTTCTCGCATTGCGCGGGTACATTCAATCCGATTTGATGACATTATGGAGACAGTTTTTGCACTCTGTATTAATGGTCAATGGCAATATAAAAACAGCGATGGTAGTGTTCATGCGATTACTCAGGATGAGGTCGATCGACTCTATGTCGAGCGTCGTATCTATGAAAAAGACCTACGTGATTATACTGGCACTTGGTCGCCATTGAATGCCTAGAATATCCTTTTTTATGGTCGCCATTCCTCTATGAGTACATTCAGTGTTTCTTCGAATAATTTTGATGATCTGGCAACGGCATTGGTTGAGGTTGGACAGGTAGCCTCACGTTTTGGCTGGGTCCCTGCGACCAGTGGTAATTTTTCTGCCCGGCTTGAGGACGCAAAGATTGCAATTACAGTTTCAGGTACCCATAAAGGGTATCTGAACACAACAGACATTATGATAGTGAATAGTGAAGGGCAATCGCTTGATGGTCGGAGATCATCAGCTGAGACCCTGTTACATACCTGGCTTTATCAATGGCAGACTGATATTCATGCGGTGCTTCATACTCACTCAGTTGCTGCAACTTGCCTGTCTCAAATTGCTGGCGACAGCGTTGTCCTCCAAGATCTGGAGGTCTTAAAGGCCTTTAATGGTATTGAAAGTCATGATGTGAATATAACCATACCTGTTTTTAAAAATGACCAGGATATACAGCGTTTGTCCGCAGTTGTGGCCGCCTATCTGGAGAGACACCCCGACATACCTGGTTATCTGATTGCTGGTCACGGGTTATACGCCTGGGGCGACTCTATAGAATCGGCAATATGTCATCTTGAGGCCTTTGAATTTTTATTTAATTGTTCACTCCAGTTAAGAGGTCTAAAGCAGTCATGAGTATTTTAAAAATTTATTCAGAAAACTGGGGTTTGAATGAATCTGCAGGTTGCACGCTGGATTTTTTTGATGAAGAAACAGACATTTCACGTGAATTACAGGCTATTGGTATTCTTTATGAGGACTGGGAAACAAAGGCCGACACAGCTTTGCTCATTAGAGAAGTTTGTCG
>CAZYTT010000043.1:0-14507 GCA_964650235.1 uncultured Gammaproteobacteria bacterium
CACAAATCATCGATATCAATATGGATGAAGGTATGTTGAATGGTGTTGAGGCCATGCAGACATTCCTCAATTTAATCGCCTCTGAGCCAGATATTTCACGAGTGCCCATTATGCTTGACTCGTCCAAGTGGCCGGTCATTGAGGCGGGGTTGAAGTGTGTTCAGGGTAAGGCGGTTGTCAATTCAATTAGTTTGAAAGAGGGTGAGGCTGCCTTTATCGTACAGGCTCGACTGGTACAACGTTATGGTGCAGCAGTCATTGTCATGGCCTTTGATGAACAGGGGCAGGCAGATACCCAGTCACGTAAGATCGAGATCTGTACCCGCGCCTACAAAATCCTGACAGAGCAATTAGAATTTCCGGCTGAAGATATCATTTTTGACCCCAATATTTTTGCAGTTGCCACGGGTATTGAAGAACATAATGGCTATGCCGTTGACTTTATTGAGGCAACGCGGGTGATCAAATCGACGTTGCCCCATGCAATGGTATCTGGTGGTGTTAGTAATGTTTCATTTTCATTTCGTGGCAATGAGGCTATGCGCGAAGCAATCCATTCAGTTTTTCTTTATCACGCGATTGGTGCCGGGATGGATATGGGAATTGTCAATGCTGGTCAGTTGGCCGTTTATGACGAATTACCCAAAGATCTGAGAGAAAGAGTTGAAGACGTGATTTTAAATCGTCGTGATGATGCCACTGAGCGTTTACTTGAAATTGCGGAACAGTATCGCGGTGACGGTGCTGGTGTGCGCGTTGTAGAGGATATGTCCTGGCGTGAGGCGCCTGTCATTAAACGTCTGGAATATGCCCTGGTTAAAGGGATTGATCAATTTGTAGATGAAGATACTGAAGAGGCTCGACAACAGGCAGAAGAACCAATCGATGTGATTGAGGGGCCGTTGATGGCCGGTATGAATGTTGTTGGCGATCTGTTTGGATCGGGCAAGATGTTTCTGCCCCAGGTTGTAAAGAGTGCCCGTGTAATGAAAAAGGCAGTTGCCTATTTGATGCCTTATATAGAGGCGGGTAAACAGGCCGGGGCAAAATCGACACAGGGTAAGATCTTGATAGCCACCGTGAAAGGCGATGTCCACGATATTGGCAAGAATATTGTCTCAGTTGTTTTGCAATGTAATAACTTCGAAGTCATTGATCTAGGTGTTATGGTGCCGGCAGCAAAGATACTTGAAGTGGCGGTAAATGAACAGGTTGATATTATTGGTCTCAGTGGTCTGATCACGCCATCACTGGATGAAATGGTTCATCTGGCAAAAGAAATGAAACGACAGGGTATTGATATCCCGGTGATGATTGGTGGTGCTACGACGTCCAAGGCCCATACAGCAGTAAAGATTGAGCCAGTCTGTAACCATCCTGTGGTATGGGTAAAAGATGCCTCACGGGCAGTCGGGGTGGTGCAGAATCTGGTCAGTGCCAAATACCGCGAAGGGTATGTGGCCGGCATTCGGGAGGAATATGATCAGGTTCGTCTTCGTCATAGCGACCGTCAACAACAGAACAAATGGCTGACTCTGGATCAGGCTCGCGCTAACGGACATAAAACAGACTGGTCGGCAGAAGTCATACAGGCCCCTAAAAAGACCGGTGTACATGTGCTGGATAACTATCCGCTGGGAGAGTTGATTGAGTATATTGACTGGACACCGTTTTTCCACACCTGGGAGCTGAAGGGTAGTTATCCAAAGATTCTGACTGATCCAGACAAGGGTGCTGAGGCGAAAAAACTCTATGATGATGCTCAGGCCATGCTTGATCAACTGGTGACCGAACGGTGGGTAGAGGCTAAGGCTGTCTATGGTTTGTTTCCTGCCAATGCCATTGGGGATGATATAGCGGTCTATCAGGACGAGACCAGGCAATCAACGATCTCAATATTGCATCATCTAAGGCAACAGACTCAGCGCCCAGATGGAAAGCCAAATCTCTGTTTAAGTGATTTTATTGCGCCCAGTACTTCGAGTGTCAATGATTATATTGGTGCCTTTGCGGTGACTACTGGTTTGGGTATTGATGAGCGTGTTGCGGCCTTTGAGGCGGCGCATGATGACTATAACAGTATAATGTTGAAGGCGTTGGCTGATCGCTTGGCTGAGGCGTTTGCCGAATGCTTGCATGCCCGTATTCGTAGAGAGTTTTGGGGCTATGTATCGGACGAATCTCTAAGCAATGATGACATGATTAAAGAGGCCTATCGTGGTATTCGGCCTGCTGCAGGTTATCCTGCCTGTCCCGACCATACTGAGAAGACCCAGTTATGGCAGGTACTTGATGCGGAGACCCTGACAGGTATCTGTTTAACGGAGAGTTTTGCTATGTTGCCCGCAGCCTCTGTTAGTGGTTGGTATTTTGCTCATCCACAGGCCCGTTATTTTGCCGTAGGTAAAATCAATCGTGATCAGGTCAGGGATTATGCGCAACGTAAAGGCATGGACCTGGCAGAGACCGAACGTTGGTTGGCGCCCAGTCTGGGCTACGAGGTCGAGTGAGACATCCCCTGATTTTCCTTAAATTTCAGGGGATAGTAAGAACTAGACACAGCTAACGGTGTTAAAAGCCGTTAGGTGTGTTTTTCTTGCAATCTTTGGTGTCTGCTGAAGGAGACAGGCCAACAAGAATCGGCGGTTGGCGATCATCCATGTTCATTTCCACGACCTGTAGTGTATTGATGTCATGATTTGATAATTCATTGGCATGATGATCAGCCGCAACCTTGGTTGAATGGATGCCAACAAGGTATACCTTTTGCTCTGGTTCGCTATTGTTCGCCATAATTACTATCCAGGTCTTCATTTCATTTACCTCCGTCGTTAATAAGGGCTGCTGACTGCGTTGCTTGAGCTGCAGTGTTATTTCACTAATGCCTTTTTGATGCGTTTCATGCCCTGTTCCAGTTTTTCCATGCTGGTTGCAAAAGACAGACGCATGCAGCCAGGGGTCCCAAATGCTGAACCTGGGACAAGGGCTACACCGGCCTTATTAATAAGATATTCACCAAATTCCACATCATTATTAATCCCCGGCATTGCAGTGATGACATCATCCATCTTCGGGAAGGCATAAAATGCCCCATCGGATGGCAGGCATTCAACGCCTTCGATCGCGTTGAGGCTATCGACAATAAACTCATGGCGTTGGCGAAAGGCCTGGTTCATCATCTCTATGAATCCCTGGTCACCGTTGAGGGCTGCCTGGGCAGCAACCTGAGAGATTGAAGTTGGATTCGATGTGCTCTGCGACTGGATAGACTTCATTGCATTGATGAGTTGTTTGGGGCCGGCCGCATAACCAATCCGCCAGCCAGTCATTGAATAGGCCTTGGAAACACCATTCAGAATAATAATCCGGTCAAGCAGATCTGGGCATGCCATAGCGATATTACAGAAGGGTAATTTACCCAGCAGAATATGTTCATAGATATCGTCGCTGGCAATGGTAATATGGGGATGTTTCGCCAGGACTTCTCCCAGTGCGATCAGTTCTGAACGGCTATACATGGCTCCGGTTGGATTGGATGGGCTGTTCAGTACTACCAGTCTTGTCTTTGGTGTTATTGCCGCTTCCAGCTGGCTGGGGGTAAGTTTGAAGCCCATATCAATAGAGCAGGGTATGACCACCGGAATGGCATCGGCCAGTAATACCATGTCCGGATAGGAGACCCAGTAAGGTGCTGGTATGATGACCTCGTTACCTGCACTTAACAGGGCTTGTGCCAGGTTATAGAAACTCTGTTTCCCGCCGACAGAGACGAGGATCTCACTGGCCTGATAATCCAGATTATTATCTCGGGCAAATTTATCAATGATGGCCTGCTTTAATTCTGCTGTGCCATCGACGGCGGTGTATTTGGTAAAACCGGTATTAATGGCCTCAATGGCAGCCTGTTTAACATGATCAGGCGTATCGAAGTCAGGCTCCCCGGCACCAAATCCAATGATATCCTGGCCCTGGGCGCGCAATTGGGCTGCACGCGCTGTGATAGCCAGGGTAGGTGATGGTTTAATGCGTTTAACGCGTTCTGATAATTCCACGCTGGATATCCCCAGTTATTGATTCAATTTGTAATATACTTGATGTTTCCTTTGTGATGAACAAAATTTTTAATTAGATGGTGATAAATGAAAAAGACCTTTGAACTGGTTGCGCCGTTTAAGCCAGCCGGAGATCAGCCGGCTGCGATTAGCCAACTTATTGAAGGCCTGAAAGTTGGCCTGGCCTGTCAGACGCTTTTAGGTGTGACCGGTTCGGGGAAGACATTTACTGTCGCCAATGTTATTCAGCAGGTTAACCGTCCCAGCGTTATATTGGCGCCCAACAAGACGCTGGCTGCTCAGCTTTATGGCGAGATGAAGGACTTCTTTCCAAATAATGCTGTGGAGTACTTTGTATCATACTACGATTATTATCAGCCTGAGGCTTATGTGCCAGCCAGTGATGTCTTTATCGAGAAAGATGCATCCATCAATGATCAGATAGAGCAGATGCGGTTGTCGGCGACTAAGGCCCTGCTGGAACGTCCCGACGCCGTGATTGTGGCATCCGTTTCATCGATTTATGGTCTGGGTGATCCACGTGCCTATCTTAGTATGGTGTTGCATCTGGTCCGTGGCGAAAGGATTGATCAACGGGATCTACTCAGACGCCTGGCAGAGTTGCAATACACTCGTAATGATATTGAATTGCACAGGGCAACTTACCGGGTCAGGGGGGAGGTTATTGATATTTTTCCGGCAGAATCAGAACGTGATGCGGTCCGGATTGAACTGTTTGATGATGAAATCGAGTCACTGGCCTATTTCGATCCCCTGACAGGAGAGATTATTCAACGTCTCCCGCGATTAACAGTCTATCCCAAGAGTCATTATGTGACGCCACGCGAGACCCTGGTAAGCGCACTTGATTATATAAAAGAAGAGTTGCATGAGCGTCTTGAGCAGCTGCATTCGGCAAATAAGCTGGTCGAGGCCCAGCGGCTGGAGCAACGTACCCGCTTTGATATTGAGATGATCATTGAGCTAGGTTATTGCTCCGGGATTGAAAACTATTCTCGTTACCTGTCCGGGCGCAATGCTGGGGATCCACCACCAACCCTGTTTGATTATTTACCGGCCAATGCGCTGTTATTTATGGATGAGAGTCATGTCATGGTGCCACAGGTAGGGGCTATGTATAAGGGCGATCGGTCGCGTAAACAGACATTAGTGGAATATGGGTTTCGATTACCATCAGCACTGGATAATCGCCCCCTTCGTTTTGAGGAGTTTGAGCGCCTGACTCCACAGACTGTCTTTATTTCAGCGACACCGGGACCCTATGAGGCCGAACATGCTGATGCTGTAGTTGAACAGGTCGTCAGGCCAACGGGGCTGGTGGACCCTGAAATTGAAATACGTCCAGCTACCACCCAGGTGGATGATGTGTTGTCTGAGATCAATAAGCGTGCGGCACTTGGAGAGCGAGTCCTGATCACTACCCTGACCAAAAAAATGGCCGAGAATTTGACCGAGTACCTCAGCGATCACGGTGTTCGTGTTCGTTATCTGCATTCCGATATTGATACAGTCGAGCGGGTTGAGATTATTCGTGACCTACGTCTGGGTGAATTTGACGTCTTGGTGGGCATCAATTTGCTCCGTGAAGGCCTGGATATTCCGGAGGTATCCCTGGTTGCAATCCTGGATGCCGACAAGGAGGGCTTTTTACGCTCAGAGCGATCACTTATTCAGACCATTGGCCGTGCGGCCCGCAACCTTCACGGTAAGGCGATTTTATATGCCGATCGTATAACAGGGTCTATGCAGCGTGCTATCGATGAGACTGATCGGCGACGGCAAAAACAGCAACAATTTAACGCCGAACATGGCATTACACCTCAGGGTGTAAAAAAGGCTGTGGCAGATATTATGGAAGGCGGTATACCTGGTGTCTTTAATAAACGGAAGGGGGAGGGGCGCATTGTTGAGGTAAAGGCAGAATATTTACATTTATCACCGCAACAACTTCAAAAGCAGATTAATGAACTGGAGGAGCGCATGTATCGTCATGCCAGTGATCTGGAATTCGAGGCGGCAGCGCGTACCCGTGACGAGATTCAGCAATTAAGGGAGCAGTTATTGATTTCATAGGTCTTGCCTGAGGAACGGCGAGGTTAGAATGACTTGGGAGTTATTGCATGAATATAGGGTCATTTTTCCGTTGAGTTGTTGCTAGCGCTTGTCAGAATGATGTCATTGCTGTACAGTCTCGATTTTGCAGGCGCGTAGCTCAGTTGGTTAGAGCACCACCTTGACATGGTGGGGGTCGGTGGTTCGAGTCCACTCGTGCCTACCAGTTTATTGCACTGCCTGTGGCGGTGCTTTTTTGTTTTGTACCCCAGGGTCTGCAATATGCCTACAATAACCTTACCTGATGGTAGTCAACGTCAGTTCGATCAGGCTGTAACAGTCATTGATGTTGCTCAGGCAATTGGTCCAGGACTGGCCAAGGCGACAGTCGCAGGTCGCGTCAATGGTCAGCTGGTTGATGCCTCTTATCTTATCGATACTGATGCCGAGCTGGCTATTGTCACCGAACGTGATGCTGAAGGTTTGGAGGTCATCCGCCATTCCACGGCGCATTTATTGGCGCACGCCGTTAAACGCCTGTACCCTGATGCCCAGGTAACTATTGGTCCAGTTATCGATGATGGCTTTTATTATGATTTTTATTATCCACCGGGTTTTCGTGCGGATGACCTGGAGGCTATTGAAAAAGAAATGGCTGAGCTAAGTAAAAAAGATATCCCTGTTACTCGATCGGTCATGGGCCGCAATGAGGCTGTAGACTTCTTTCGCAATCTGGGGGAGGAGTATAAGGCACAGATAATAGAGAGTATCCCGGCTGATGAGTTGCTGTCGCTTTATCAGCAGGATGACTTTACTGATCTCTGCCGTGGCCCTCACGTCCCTTCTACAGCAAAACTCAAGGCCTTTAAACTGACTAAGCTGGCCGGCGCCTATTGGCGTGGCGATTCGAATAATGAGATGCTGCAGCGCATCTATGGGACGGCATGGGCCAATAAAAAAGACCTGAAGGCCTATCTGCACCGCCTGGAAGAGGCCGAAAAACGTGATCATCGGCGTCTGGCCAAACAGCTGGATCTGTATCATATGCAGGAAGAAGCACCGGGTATGGTGTTCTGGCATGATAATGGCTGGACAATCTATCGTGAAATTGAAGATTACATCCGAGGATTGTTAAGAAACAATGGTTATGTCGAGGTGAGGACGCCTCAGGTCGTCGATAGGAGTCTATGGGAAAAATCCGGGCACTGGGAGAAATTCCAGGACGATATGTTTACGACGCATTCTGAAAATCGTGATTATGCGATTAAGCCGATGAATTGTCCCTGTCACGTTCAGATATATAATCAGGGTCTGAAGAGTTATCGTGATTTGCCGCTACGCATGGCAGAGTTTGGTTCGTGCTTACGCAATGAACCCTCAGGTACACTGCATGGCCTGATGCGGCTGCGTAATTTTGTCCAGGATGATGCCCACATCTTCTGTTCTGAGGAGCAGATCCAGGATGAGGTCTCGACATTCATCGATATGCTATATCAGGTCTATGCTGATTTTGGCTTTGATCAGGTCATCATTAAGTTGTCAACTCGGCCTGACAATCGTGTTGGCGAAGATACTATTTGGGACAAGGCTGAGGGCGCACTGGAGCAATCATTAAATACCAAGGGCTTGGAGTGGGAATTACAGCCAGGGGAGGGTGCCTTTTATGGCCCCAAGATCGAATTTTCATTAAAGGATTGCCTGGGACGCGTATGGCAGTGCGGGACTATCCAGGTCGATTTCTCTATGCCCGGACGCTTGGGCGCGCATTATATAGCTGAGGATGGCAGCAAACAGGTGCCGGTGATGTTGCATCGGGCGATATTGGGTTCGTTAGAGCGATTTATCGGTATTTTAATCGAAGAACACGGCGGCCGTTTCCCATTATGGTTGTCGCCGGTTCAGGTTGTAATCCTGAATATTACCGATAAACAGGCCGAATATATCACTGAAGTTGAAGAAATCCTGAGAAATCAGGGGCTCAGGGTGAAATCGGACTTGAGAAATGAGAAGATTGGCTTTAAAATCCGCGAGCACACGTTGCAGCGTGTGCCCTATTTGCTGGTAATTGGCGATAGGGAAATGACAGACAATACAGTGGCCGTGCGCGCGCTTGGCGGTGAGGATCTAGGGGTGATGTCGCAACAGGCATTCATCGATCGTTTGCTGCAGGAAAGAGCGAGCCGCGGCCGTATTATTTTGGAGGACTAAACAATAGCTGCAAAAGACATTCGCCTCAATGATGAGATTCTTGCGCCACAGGTGCGCTTGATCGGAGCAGATGGGGAACAGGCCGGTATCGTCAGTATTGCCGAAGCAAAGGTAATCGCAGAAGAGGCCGCACTTGATCTGGTTGAAATTGTACCAAATAGTGAGCCACCCGTATGCCGGGTGATGGACTATGGTAAGTTTCTGTTTGAAGAAAATAAAAAGCGTCATGCTGCGAAGAAGAAGCAGAAGCAGACTCAGGTTAAGGAAGTAAAGTTTCGTCCAGGGACGGAAGAAGGGGATTATCAGGTAAAGCTTCGCAACCTGATACGTTTCCTGTCAGCAGGTGATAAAGCCAAGGTAACGCTGCGTTTTCGCGGTCGTGAAATGGCCCATCAGGAACTGGGGCGTGATCTACTGAAGCGGGTTCAAGGCGATCTTGACGAGTACGCATCGGTAGAACAGTTTCCCAAGATGGAAGGCCGTCAGATGGTGATGGTCTTGGCACCGTTGAAGAAAAAATAAGCGTGGATTGATCTCCACATGTAATTAATCACCTAACGAATGCGGAGTTGGGAAAATGCCAAAAATTAGATCACATAAAGGCGCGGCCAAGCGGTTCACGGCCAATGCCTCGGGGCGCTTTAAGCGTAAACAGTCTCATCGGAGTCACATCCTCACCAAGAAAACCACCAAGCGTAAGCGTCATCTACGCAGTGCGGTAATGGTTCATGAAAGTGATACCGCATTGGTGAAGAAAATGTTGCCATATTCATAGGAGGAGTGACCCATGCCAAGAGTAAAACGTGGCGTAACTGCTCACGCCAAACACAAAAAGGTTCTTGCCCAGGCGAAGGGCTATAGTGGCCGTCGTAAAAATGTCTATCGCGTTGCTGTTCAGGCTGTTACTAAAGCCGGTCAGTATGCCTATCGCGATCGTCGCCAGAAGAAGCGTCAGTTTCGTGCATTATGGATTGCCCGTATCAATGCGGCAGCCCGTGATTGCGGAATGTCTTACAGTCGCTTGATCAATGGTTTGCACAAGGCCAATATCGAAGTTGATCGTAAGGTCCTGGCCGATCTGGCAGTTCACGACATGGTAGCTTTTTCAGCAATAGCAGAAAAGGCAAAGGTCAGTTTAGCAGCCTAGATTACTGCCGACCGTATTGGTCAACGTAGTCTCAGGATATAAGGGGGCCGGCTTTGCCAGGCCCCTTTTTTTATCGTAACTATGTCTACATTGTTACCTAGAGCTGCGAATGAGGTAATAGTCGTGCAATAAAGAGCATATTGCCGCATATTTAAATTTACTCAGTGCCTGTAATAACCGCCCTGGCATTGAGTTGAGATATATTCCTAGATCTGAGCAGCGCGTTGTTCAGAATCATTGTGCCGTATGGAGAGATAAGTGCAGGATTTAAAGACACTCATGCAGCAGGCCAGTGATGCCATTAAACAGGCATCTGATCTGACCGTTCTTGATCAAATTCGTGTGACCTACCTGGGTAAGAAGGGGGCATTAACGGCCTATATGAAGCAGCTCAAGGATGTATCGCCAGAGCAACGGCCAATACTGGGGCAGCAAGTTAATGAGGCCAAGCAGGTTGTGCAGGAGGCGATAGAGGCTCAGGGAAAGTTGCTAAATGAGGCCGCTCTGGTTGAGCGATTAAATGCTGAGACTATTGATGTCACTCTCCCGGGGCGAGGTGTTACAACGGGTGGTCTACACCCTGTTACCCAGACCCTGAATCATATCGCAGAGTTATTTGCCCAGGCTGGTTTTGAGATCGCTGAAGGTCCTGAGATTGAGACTGATTATTATAACTTTGAGGCCCTTAATATTCCCGCAGATCACCCGGCTCGGGCAATGCACGATACTTTTTATTTTGATGCCCATACCGTACTTCGAACCCATACTTCACCGGTCCAGGTACGGGTAATGAAGGATAAAAAACCACCGTTTCGTGTAATCGCTCCTGGTCGCGTCTATAGATGTGATTCCGATGTAACTCATACCCCGATGTTTCATCAGGTAGAAGGTTTTATGGTTGATACCGACACCAGTTTTGCCGACCTGAAAGGATTGATTATTGCCTTTTTGAAGGCCTATTTTGAAAAGGACCTGGCTGTACGTTTTCGTCCATCTTATTTTCCATTTACTGAACCGTCAGCCGAGTTTGATATCTCCTGTGTTATATGTGGTGGTGAGGGCTGTCGAGTCTGTAGCCATACGGGCTGGTTGGAAGTTGGTGGTTGCGGCATGATTCATCCACAGGTGTTTGACAATGTCGGGATTGATAATGAAGAGTTTACCGGGTTTGCCTTTGGGCTTGGGGTCGAGCGATTGACCATGCTGCGTCATGGCGTCAATGATCTACGCCTGTTTTTTGAAAATGATTTACGTTTTTTGCGTCAGTTCAATTAATGCCGGCTACTGGCATGTGCCTGGTCGGGTTTTATTTAATTTATATGTGGTTTTATAGTTAATGAAATTCAGTGAACAATGGTTGCGTGAGTGGACAAACCCGTCGGTTGCAACGCAGGATATGGCCGACCAACTGACGATGGCAGGGCTGGAAGTTGATGCCATAGAACCGGTGGCAGCGGCCTTTAGTGGTGTTGTGGTTGGCAAGGTGGTCAGTATCGACCCCCATCCACAGGCCGATCGTCTTCAGGTATGCCAGGTTGATGTGGGCAAAAAAGCCACACTCACTATTGTCTGTGGTGCACGTAATGTAGCCGTGTATATGTTAGTGCCAACGGCCTGTATCGGTGCTGTCTTGCCTGGTGGAATGAAGATCAAGAAGACGAAACTGCGGGGTGTGGAATCTCAGGGGATGTTGTGTTCCGCTGCCGAATTAGGGCTGGCTGAATCAGCTGATGGTTTGATGCCACTGGATAGTGATGCCCGGCCCGGCACTGATATAAGAGAATATCTGCTACTCAAAGATGTCAGTATTGAACTTGGGTTGACACCCAATCGCAGTGATTGTCTTAGTGTTGCCGGTGTCGCCAGGGAGGTGGCGGTACTAAACCGGGTTGAGATTACCGGGCCAGAAATTGGACCGGTTAGTGTTAGTGATAATTACACCTTCCCGGTTCAGGTTCAGTCAGCCTCTGCCTGTCCACGCTATCTGGGGCGTGTAATAAAAAATATTAACCCAAAGGCATCGACACCATTATGGATGCAGGAACGTCTTCGTCGTAGTGGACTACGGGCAATAAGCCCCGTCGTTGATGTTACGAATTATGTCATGCTGGAACTGGGTCAGCCTATGCATGCCTTTGATCTCGATCGGCTTTCAGATGCTATCGTTGTTCGTCAGGCCGTTGCCGGGGAGCAGCTGGTGCTTTTAAATGAGCAAACGGTTGAACTCAATGAGCAGACGCTGGTGATTGCCGATGAGACCGGGCCTTTGGCTATTGCCGGGGTAATGGGTGGTAGGGTATCTGCAGTGGCGGAGGACACGCGATCGCTTTTTCTTGAGAGTGCCTTTTTTGCCCCGAAAGCAATAACAGGAAAGGCCAGAATGTACGGTCTGCATACCGACTCTTCGCATCGCTTTGAACGTGGTGTTGATCCGCAATTAGCACAACAGGCCATGGAGCGTGCTACTGAATTATTGCTCGCTATTGTGGGGGGGCAGGCAGGACCGGTTGTCTCCGTAGAGGACAGCGCACAGTTACCCGTATTCCCCGAGGTGAGTCTGCGTCTGATACGCCTAAATCGAGTCCTGGGTATGAGTATTCCACATCAAGAGGTGAGTATAATTCTACGTTCCCTGGGTATGACAATTTTACATGAGGATGAAAATGGCTGGCGGGTGCAACCCCCTTCATACCGTTTTGATATTGCAATTGAGGCAGACCTGATAGAAGAAGTTGCACGTGTTCATGGTTATCATCGTCTCCCTGTCAGTCAGGCTAAATCACGACTCTCGATTAACACCGAGAATGGAACGAATAAAACACTTGAAGAAAGTATGAGTAGCTGTCTGGTCCAGCGTGATTATCAGGAAGCCATTTGTTATAGCTTTGTCGCTGAGGACTTACAGCTGAAGCTGGATCCTGATAGAGAGGCTATCAAACTCGCTAACCCGTTATCAGCTGATTTAACGGTGATGCGTACCAGTCTATGGCCGGGGTTGGTCCAGGCCCTGCAGCATAATCTTAATCGTCAGCACCGTCGTGTACGCCTGTTTGAAACCGGTGTCAGGTATCTTAGGCAAGCCGATGAAATTGTTGAAGATAAAATGATTGCGGGCATTGTAACTGGAGATGTAGTTGCGGAGCAGTGGGGGCAGGCTAGTCGCCGACTAGATTTTTATGATGTCAAATCTGATGTAGAGGCGTTGCTCAGCTGTTGTGGGGGCGAGGGGTGGCGTTTTGTGCCTTCTCAGCATCCGGCCCTGCATCCTGGACAGACTGCGGTGATCACTGATAAGGATGATACCGTGCTTGGATTCTGTGGTTTGCTTCACCCCTCGGTGTTGACTGAATTATCACTGGATTCTGATGTTTATGTATTCGAGTTAAATATTGATGCCCTGTCAGCTCCCGCGGTAACGGTATTTAACCCATTGTCTCGTTATCCTGCCATCCGTCGCGATCTTGCGATTGTTCTGGCAGATAGTATAGGTTATAACCAGGTTCGTGAAACGATTGCCGAGGCCGCAGGCGAGTTGATGCGTGAGACTATAATTTTCGATGTTTATACCGGAAATGGGGTAGAGTCAGGTGCAAAAAGCCTGGCTATAGGCTTGACCTTACAGGATTTTTCGCGCACTCTTACGGACGATGAAGTGGAGGCAGTGGTTGATCGGGTACTCAATCACTTGAACGAAAAACTTAGTGCAACCTTGAGAGGCTAATATGGCTTTGACGAAAGCCGACATGGCTGAAAGACTGTTTGAAGAGTTTGGGCTCAACAAACGTGAGGCTAAAGACTTGGTCGAGATGTTTTTTGAAGAATTACGTGGTGCCCTTGAACATGGTCGTCAGGTAAAATTATCCGGTTTCGGGAATTTTAACCTGCGCCTGAAAAAGGAACGTCCAGGACGTAACCCAAAGACTGGTGAAGAGATCCCTATAACTGCACGTCGTGTTGTGACCTTTCACCCCGGACAAAAGCTCAAAGCGAGGGTAGAAGCGTATGCTGGAACCCAGCAGCAATAACGAATTACCTGCAATCCCGGGAAAACGATACTTTACCATTGGAGAAGTGAGCGAGCTGTGCTGCGTCAAGCCCCATGTATTGCGATATTGGGAGCAGGAGTTCCCGCAACTTAAGCCAATCAAACGAGCCGGTAATCGACGTTATTATCAACGGCAGGACGTAATGATGGTCCGTCAGATACGTGATCTGCTCTATGATAAGGGCTTTACAATAGGCGGCGCGAGACAGAAATTATCAGGTAATGATTCCCGCAGTGATCTGACCCGGAGTCGCCAGATCGTGAAACAGTTGCGTAAGGAACTGGAAGATGTGCTGGAAGTCCTTAAAGATTGATTATAAAACTGTTTAGAATTTAAAATCTGTCTGGTAGATTCTCCTTTTCAGCATATCAGTATTTTTACGGGGCGTAGCGCAGCCTGGTAGCGCACCGGCATGGGGTGCCGGTGGTCGGAGGTTCAAATCCTCCCGTCCCGACCATCATACAATTAATTAAAAGTCTTTACTATTCTGAAATAGAGGTAGTGTGGAGTTAGTTAATTTTTACATTTATATTAACTACTGTTAGGGCTTTATGTTATTCGCGCTGCATCATATTAATATAGTAGACAATAACTTGACTTGGGGTCAGTTTTCAGGTATTTTTTTGCGTAATGGAATGTATTATTTGCTTGGTAGGGAAGTAGTAAATAAACGACACAATATGTGGAGTGCTACTTTGGACGGTGAGCGGATCAGATTATTTAGGTAGAGTCTGATTGGGGGGGTAAGCCTTATTGGTCAGGCCCATGAGCTGTTATGAAGGCTCAATAATTAAGTAAGTAATTGAATTATCCGGCTCAAGTACGTTATAAGTAGATCCGCCATCTTGTAGGGAAGATAACGGGTCAGATTATGAATATACTAAATAAAGTCTTATTGGCAATATTGGGCTCATCCATATTGCTGTCTTCAAATGCTGCATTTGCAGTTTCTGGCGAACCATTACCTTTTGATCAATACAC
>CAZYTT010000044.1:0-7395 GCA_964650235.1 uncultured Gammaproteobacteria bacterium
CAATTCGATCTTTCCATGCGGCCTTATCGCCAAATTTGGGTGATTTCAACATTCCGGTAGCATGACAAAGTTTACAGGTCTTTTTATAGACAGCCTCACCATCAGATGAAAGTGCTGGTGTTGAAAAGCATATTATGGCGACTCCAACAACCGGAATTGTATTTTTGATAAGTAGTTTTATGCGCATTTTAGAGCTCCAATTTAATTGTATGATTTAGGTGATTTAAAATCATGTATCGCAAACTTTGGTCTGATTAATTGGCCAAATAATATGATAATGATAGATTTAAAGTTGACCATTTTTGTAAGTAATCAGGCTAGTTACCGTCCTTCTTAAAGGCTAAGCCGAGAAAAACATGGGTGAAGAATACACCTTTTGATAGGTAAATTAAATAACTATCTTGATGTTTCTAAATAAATCATTTAGCAGAGAATGAATATATGAAATATCACATACTATAAAATTCTAATAGTACTGAAATGATTAATATTTGATGATTGATTTAGTCAACAGATAATTCAAAAAGCTTATACGCTGGAGGTGACTACTGTTCTGGGGGAAGTCCAAACATCAGACTTACATGAGCTCTGGCGGCGAATTGTTATTGGCGTATTGATCGGCAATCTTGATGATCACTTGCGCAATCATGGATTTCTGTATGACAAGGACGACAAGTGGCTATTGTCGCCAGCTTATGACCTGAGTCCCGTGCCGTTGGAAGAGAAAGCGCGTGAACTCACCACCTGGATTTCAGAAGAAGGACCAGATGCAGATCTCGACATCGCCCGCAGAGCAGCTCCATATTTCGCGCTGAAGGACGACCAGGCCGAAGCCATTATAAGTGAGGTCTCAACTGCCCTGATAGGCTGGCAGAACACTGCCCGGCAACTGGACGTGAGCCCGGCTGATATTGCTATCTATGCCACAGCGATCCAAAGTGATGCATAGAGTATTGTAATTCCAGACTGATATGCTTGGTTTACGTTCCACGTCACTGTAAAATAAATGTAGTGATGTAAGGTGCAATAAATCGCTAAACTCAATGAATTCTGACCCCTGTAATTATTCCTAAAATTCCGAAAGGGTATTAATTGCTATTGGCATTAATAAATAACTTGTCATTATCGAATCAACCGAATCATCGGCTGGTGATTAATAAATAGGGATTTTAGTATTGTGACAATCATTATTATCGAGTCGATACCTTTCCAGATGATAGTGTTGTTCCAGCTTGGCAATAAGGTCCGGGGATGAAAAGTTATTAGCACGGGAGTTTCCAAAAATTTTTCCAGTATTATTAACTTGATTAATAAGCATTCAAACTTTGAATACTCAGTGCTTGGAATTGCCATGAAATTTAAGATAGGTAGCAATAATTAACCCAATAATAATGCCTATGGTCAATACAAAAAGATCATTAGCACACGCGAGATGTCGAATTGCCAAAAAAAGAAGTTGATGGTGATGACAGTCGCATTCTGCACTGTAAATATAATAATGAGTAGTATTAGAGCAACACCAAGAATAAGCTTTATATGCGTCATAGTGGTCGCATTAATTAATGGTTTTAACACTAAGCCATGTCGGAATTGTTCTCCAGTTATTTAATCTGAATGATACACTCATAGATGCTAAATTATATTGCGTAACGTGATGTAATAAACATATTCTCGACTATATAATGGCAATGAGAAATGCTATTCCAGGGGTAGAGATTACGATAGAATCGATGAGTGAGTGCTGTTATGCTTTATTAAATTTAATTGCAATAGAATTGGTAGCGTTTAACTGATCAAGTTATTGAAAAATTATTGAATGCCTTTTACGATGTGAGTTTAATCCAGCAGGAATTGGCATGACGGATTACACAAACAGTGGAACCAGCGTTCCTGAGCCAGCGCACCCTGAAAGAAGGCGTGTGCCGCTGCCCACGCAGAGTCCAAAGGTGCTGGTTGACGATCCTGAGGCGATGGCGCGTGTTGCAGATATTATGGATTGTCCAGGCTATCGACAGGCCGATCAGGATGTGGCCTTTTTAAACAGGGATGAACTTCGCGGCGTTCGGCTGCAAATTGATTACCTGAAACCCGAATTATTACTTCAGCAGCATGATGTTGAACATACTATCGTTGTATTTGGTAGTACCCGATTGCATGAACCTCGCGCGGCTCTACGTAATGTGGCTAAATTGGAACAGGCCCTGAATGCTGACCCGGAAAACGAGGACATAATCCGACGCCTGGCTGTAGCTCGATCCATACTAGGTAAGAGTCGCTATTATGATGAGGCGCGGAGCCTGGGGCGCCTAGTTGCAGAGTCTGGTCGCGGTCCCGAAGATTGTCGAGTGATGCTAATGACGGGCGGTGGTCCTGGCATTATGGAGGCCGCTAATCGAGGCGCCTATGATGCGGGACGTAAATCTATAGGTCTAAATATTACACTACCCTTTGAACAGTACCCTAATCCCTATCTAACCCCCGGGCTTAGCTTTCGATTTCATTATTTTGCCATACGCAAGCTGCATTTTCTGAAACGGGCCAGGGCTTTGGTCGCATTTCCCGGTGGATACGGCACTCTTGATGAATTATTCGAGACCCTAACCCTGATTCAGACCCGGATTATTGCGCCATTACCTGTCGTACTGGTGGGAGAGTCTTTCTGGCGCAAGGCCATTAACGTCGATTTTCTTGTCGATGAGGGGGTTATTGATGCCGAGGATCGCGACCTGTTCTGGTATGCGGAGACGGCAGCAGAGGTATGGCAAGGGATTCAACACTGGCATCAGGCCGGTGGTCGGCCATTGTGGAATGAAACATAGACAGTAACAGTGAGGGGTAGTGAATAATGGATATTTCCTTTCATGGTGCCAATCATGGTGTGACTGGCTCCTGTCATCTGGTACGTTGTGGTGATAAGCGGGTTTTAATCGATTGTGGCCTGTACCAGGGGCGACACGAGATTGAGCAGGAGAATAGAGCGCCATTTGGTTTTGATCCAGCAGCAATCGATTACCTGTTACTCACTCATGCCCACCTCGATCACTGCGGTCGAATTCCATTATTGGTTCGGCAAGGTTTTCGTGGTGAGATTATAACGACAGCTGCCACTCGAGAGCTAGCCAAGCTGGTGTTGCTCGATGCCGCACATCTCCAGGAAGATGAGGCCAGATGGCAGTCACGTAAAAGGGTACGTCATGGCAAGAAGAATGCTGATGTCGAACCGCTCTACACCACCCTGGATGTGCTTAATAGTCTGGATTATTTTGGCAACTGTGCGGCCTATGGTGAGGCTTTACAGTTAGAGCAGGCTATTCGGGTCACTTACCATGAGGCAGGACATATTCTCGGTTCAGCCTCTGTATTAATGGAGCTGGAAGAGCAGGGGCAACGTCGTCGCCTGTGCTTCTCTGGTGACCTTGGTTTTAGTGAACGTGTTGTTTTGCGAGATCCGGCACCCCCGGGGGATATTGACGTCGTTGTTATGGAGACTACCTATGGGGACAGGTTGCATAAACAGCTTCAGCCCTCGATAGAAGAGCTCTATGATGCGATCAATGATACCTTCCGTCGTGGCGGTAATGTCATCATCCCCAGTTTTGCCCTGGAAAGGACCCAGGAGATTCTCTACTACCTGCGTGAGGGGGTAGAGCTTGGCCTGATTCCTGCCGCAATGCAGGTCTTTCTGGATTCACCGATGGCGATATCGGCAACCGAGATTTTTAGTCGTCACCCGGAATGTTTTGATGAGGACGCCTGTAAACTCTTTCAGAGTGGCAAGGACCCCTTTGGTTTTCGCGGCCTGCACTTCTCCCGTGAAACCGCTGAATCAATGGCCCTGAACAGGCTGAGTGGTGGTGCCGTTATTATCGCCGGCTCTGGCATGTGTACCGGTGGCAGAGTCCGTCATCACCTGAAGCATAACCTGTGGCGCCAGAGTAGTAGCGTAGTCTTTGTTGGTTTTGCCGCATTTGGGACACTGGCGCGTCGCATTATTGATGGTGCGGAAACGGTCAGGGTCTTTGGCGAAGATATCCCGGTACGGGCCCAGGTATATACGATCGGTGGTTTCTCTGCCCATGCCGATCGCGATGAACTACTGGCCTGGCATGGTCGTCTCGGTCAGCCTTCACAGACCTTTCTGGTCCATGGTGAAGAGGATGCGATGGCATCTTTTGCCCATTACCTGAGGGATACGGATGTGATTATGCCTGAGTTAAATCAGTCCTTTACGCTGTGAAAAATTAGCAAAGTCCGGACCACTTATGTGTTGATACGAATCAACACATAGCGTTTATTGGTGAAGACCACCCTGTTTTCGAATGTAAGTGTTGCACGTACTTGTATGGCATCGCCTTTCTTTATAGCGCAAAAAAAGATTCTTTTCGGTGTATTGTCCGGCACATTATTAAGCTCAGCCAGTAATTCTGCCTGGGTCAT
The DNA here is from genome assembly GCA_964650235.1 of uncultured Gammaproteobacteria bacterium. Lineage (GTDB taxonomy): Bacteria > Pseudomonadota > Gammaproteobacteria > SZUA-140 > SZUA-140 > CAZYTT01. The sequence continues at coordinate 4,438 of CAZYTT010000044.1, forward strand.
GCTGATGACCTTGCCTTGGGTGTAATATCGTGCCGAAAATTGAGCATTATCAAGATAGATTAATGGCGTATTTAATGCTTCGGGCTGGGCATTATAGTAGGCTACAAGGGTTTTTTCTGTTTTTAACAGATCAGGTTGTTGGTAACTATAGAGACCAATGCCCAGCACTATCAGCGGCATCAATGCGGCTATAGCAAAGAAGGGTTTGGTAATGGCCGTTTTATTTTTATATAAGATTAATGCCAGCAGCATAGCCAGGGGTGGCAGAGCAGGTAGCTGGTAGGTCCATAGGATATTGCCGGACAGTGTGAAGAACAGGCCAGGGAAAAGTGCCGCTAATAATAATAACCGTTGTTGGCCATCAAGCTGAGTGAGCCCATTACTGCGAGTGCCGATCCAGTGCCTGATCATGGCATAGAGGGCGATGGTGCCCCAGGGCAGGGTGGCCACTAACCAGTGTAGCCAGATCATTCCATGGGGCTGCTTATGGGCGCTGCCGTATAAATCGCCCTGCCAGCCAGAATCGAGAAAGCGCAGAAAGTGTTCGCCGATAATAAAGTAATTTAAAAAGCCGGGGGTCTTTAATTCCGCAGCGATATACCAGGGCAGTGTCAGGACGGCGGTCAGTGTTGTCCCCCGCAGCCACGGCAGCTTTTGTAATAGTGCCCATTGGCGGCTCCAGACCAGCCAGACAAAGATGGGCGTGCCGGTCAGCACCAGGGCCAGGGGGCCCTTGGATAACAGACCGATAGCCAGGCCTATAAAGAAAAACCAGCGCCATGGCAATGTCGGTTGATCCTGGATGCGGATAAAACTTACCAGGGTCAGTGTGGTCCCCAGGGTCAGAAACGGGTCGGTTAATACAGCCCCTGCCATGACATAGCTAAGGATCATGGTTGAATAAATAACGGCACCCAGCAGGGCCTGGTTTCGCTGACTATAGGCTCGAATCAATGAAAAAACCAGGAAGGTGGTAGCAATGGTTGCCAGCCAGGACGGCAGGCGCAGGGCAAACTCTGACATACCCAATAGTTTGAATGAGATAGCCTGGGTCCAGAATGACAATGGCGGCTTTCCCCAGAACGGTACGCCATAATCAAACCATGGGGTAATAAAGTCACCGGTCTCGGCCATGATCCGGGCGATCTCGCCATAGCGAGCCTCAGTGGTGTCGGTCAGTGGCACAATGGCCATTGAGATCAGACGGGTCAGAGCTATGGCGATAAATAACCACATCAGGGTGTCTATACGTTTTTGCATGGAGGACTACTCGTCGATGGGTTGGCGTGACAGGGCGGCCGGATCCGGTCGTTGTACCACATCTCTGACGATATAGGTGGGACGTTGCTTGGCCTCAATGTAGGTTTTGCCGACATATTCACCGACGATACCGATAGCGATTAACTGGATGCCACCGAGAAAGGTTATGACTGATATCAATGATGGATAACCCTGTACCGGGTTGCTGAAGAACAGGGCCTTGAACAGGATCAGGAAACCGAATGAACCTCCAGTCAATGCCGCCAGGAATCCCAGTGTGACTGTCCAGCGTAGTGGGCTGATAGAAAATGATGTGATACCTTCGATAGCGAGCTGAAACAGACCAAAATAATTCCACTTGGTCTGACCCGCAATGCGTGGATCGCGGTCGTACTGTAATACAACAGTGGGCATGCCGACCCAGGCAAACAGACCCTTCATGTAGCGGTTTCTCTCTGGCAGGGTCTTCAGGGCCTCGACCGCTCGGCGACTCATCAGGCGAAAGTCACCGGTGTCGACCGGGATGGTGGCCTTACTCAGGCTTTGTAGCAGACGATAATACAAGTGGGAGCTGGTACGTTTGAGCAGGCTTTCACCGGCGCGGCTGCGACGTTGCATCATGACGACATCAATACCCTGACGCCATTGATCGATCATCTGCGGAATCAGTTCAGGTGGGTCTTGCAGGTCGGCATCGAGGATGATGACAGCCTCACCCTGGGCATAATCAATTCCCGCTGTTAACGCTGCCTCTTTGCCAAAGTTCCTGCTAAAGCGAATGGTCCTATGAGTTAATGTGGCGGGAGACTGCTCATGCAGGAAATCCGCACTGCCATCCTGGCTGCCATCATCGATAAAAATCAATTCTGTCGGAATCGCGAGTTCGTCAATAACCGTCTGAAGCCGATCCAGCGCTAGGGGTAGTACCTCCCGTTCATTATAGACCGGGATAATAATGCTTAACGTGGGTGGTGATGTGGTTTCAGTGCTGGAACGGTCATTGACGTTCATGAAAAACAATCCTTTTGTATAAGAGATAGCTCAAGCTAGCAACGGTAAGGGTGGTTATGACCTGAGCAGGCCAAGTTGGTAACATCAGCCCATCGTGTAAGGATATAAAAATTCCCAGGTTGGCGCACCAGGAAATCAATACTACTAGCAGGTAAGTAGGTATGGCCCTGGTGTGGCGAACGGTTGATTGAAAGGTCACTTTACGTTGTAGCAGATAATTGACCACGGCACCGATCATTGCACCGATAGCTGTTGCAATTGCAGCTGAAATGTCCATAGCGATCATTATGGCCATGACGAGCCAGTGGCTCAGGGTTGCCAGACCACTTGAGATTAAAAAGCGAAATGGCTGGAGATAGGTGTGGGTCCAGTGTGGCGGCATTGTGCAGGGTGTTATTCAAATTTTTGTCAGTGTAGATAGTAGCATTGCAGCCACTGGCTGACTATCAGACCGCCAGTTTCTGCGTTTTCAACAGGTGGCTGTGACAGGTGTTGATGGGTTTGATAAAGTGTCTGACTTTCAGGTTCGGCAGGGATTCCCTGAGCTAGCTACTCGCTCTGGTCATATGATGGTCTTCCTGGACCCTGCGGGTTCTGGTCGCGGTCAGATGACAGCCATTAATCGTTGTGGCGTCTATATTGAATTGCGGGGTCGTCAGCCAGTAATTGCCGTGAAGGGTCACCAAT
>CAZYTT010000044.1:7495-11524 GCA_964650235.1 uncultured Gammaproteobacteria bacterium
TCATTCGGGATCAGGCCCTGTGTTGGGCGATTGGTCGTGCCGAGGCCGACGAGATTGATCAGATCAATATCCTTCAGGCCAGCCTTGTGGCGATGCAACGCGCTGTCAGTCAGTTAACAATAGCACCGAACCATGCTCTGATTGATGGTAATCGCTGTCCAGCCCTGGCCTGTACCGCCGAGGCCATTGTCAAGGGTGACCTGACGGTCCCGGCGATTAGCGCGGCATCAATCATCGCCAAGGTCTATCGTGACGACGAAATGATCGCGCTCGATGTCGAGTTTCCCCAGTATGGGTTTGCCCGCCATAAGGGCTATCCCACCAAAGACCATATAGCCGCCCTGCAGCGCCATGGTGTAATTGCTCAACACCGACGCAGTTTTGGCCCCGTGCGAAGGCTGCTGGGTGAGCAGGTTGCGACCTGATCCGGTGCTAATAATTTCCCAGCCAGACTTAAGCGCTTGACCGCAGTCGGTTTTATTTAACTATTTTTGGACAGCCCCGTCTCCGTTAGAATATTGCTATGGCCGCCTCATTTGTTCACTTACATGTTCACACAGATTATTCGCTGGTCGATAGCTGCGTCCGCGTTAAGGCACTGGTAAAGGCTGCCGCCCAGGCGGGTATGCCGGCAGTTGCCGTTACCGACCAGTCCAACCTGTTTGCCATGGTGAAGTTTTACCGTGCCGCCATGCAGGCCGGCATCAAGCCCATCATCGGTGCCGACCTGTGGGTGCACAACGAGGCGGAGCCCAATCGGCCCAGTCGGTTAGTACTGTTGTGTCAGGATCGCGAGGGGTATCTTAACCTGACCCGCTTAGTTTCACGTAGCTATATTGAGGGCCAGCAACGCGGTATTCCGATCATTGATAAATCCTGGTTGATTGGTCAGTCGGAAGGTCTGATTGCCCTGTCCGGAGGGGCCCAGGGGGATGTTATCCATGCGCTGCGGATGGGCAATCAGCCTCTGGCTGAGGAACTGGCCCGTCAATGGCAGGAACTGTTTGTCGATCGTTATTATCTTGAGATCATGCGTACCGGTCGGCCGAGCGATGAGGCCGATCTACATAATGCCGTTGCCTTGGCCCAGTCACTAGACCTGCCCGTCGTTGCCAGTAACGATGTCCGTTTTCTGACCCGTGAAGAGTTTGAGGCCCATGAGGCGAGGGTATGTATTCATAACGGTCGGACCCTGGACGACCCTCGTCGGCCTCGCGATTACAGTGAGAAGCAATACCTGCGTACGCCGGAGGAGATGGGGCAGTTATTTGTGGATTTACCCGAGGCCCTCGTTAATAGTGTCGAGATTGCCAGGCGCTGTAATCTCGAATTGACCCTGGGTAAGCATGTCCTGCCTGATTTTCCGGTCCCGACCGGTATGACACCAGATGATTATTTTCGTGAACAGGCGCGGGAGGGGCTGGAGCAGCGGTTAAAAATTATTCGCGAAGAGTCTCCGGAGGATTTTAAGCAACGGCGGATTGAATATGATAAGCGCCTGGTGTTTGAGCTGGATGTCATTATCGAGATGGGTTTCCCTGGCTATTTCCTGATCGTGGCCGATTTTATTCAGTGGGCCAAGGATAATGATATCCCTGTTGGCCCCGGCCGTGGTTCCGGTGCTGGTTCGCTGGTTGCCTATGCCCTGCGTATTACTGACCTTGATCCAATACGTTATGAATTACTGTTTGAGCGCTTTCTGAATCCAGAACGTGTATCGATGCCCGATTTTGATGTCGACTTTTGTATGGAGGGTCGTGATCGAGTTATTGATTATGTTGCTCGCCGTTACGGTCGGGAACAGGTCTCGCAGATTATTACTTACGGTACGATGGCGGCGAAGGCGGTCGTGCGCGACTGTGGTCGCGTGCTGGGTCATCCCTATGGGTTCGTTGATCAGATCGCCAAGATGATACCGTTTGATATCGGTATGACGCTGGAAAAGGCGCTGGAGCAGGAAGAGCAGCTTTTACAACGCTATCATCAGGACGAGGAGGTCAGGACGTTGATCGATCTGGCCCGTTCGCTAGAGGGCCTGTCACGCAATGCCGGTAAGCATGCCGGTGGTGTTGTTATAGCTCCGTCGGCCCTGACCGATTTCACCCCGCTCTACTGTGAGCAGGGCTCCGAAAATACGGTTACCCAGTTTGATAAGGATGATGTTGAGGCGGTCGGCTTGGTCAAGTTCGACTTCCTTGGCCTGCGTACACTGACTATCATTGACTGGGCCGTTAAGACCGTCAATGAGCAACAAAAGCAATTGGGCGGGGAGCCCATAGCCATCGAGTCGATCTCTCTCACCGATGAGGCGGCCTTCAAGCTATTGCAGAACTGTGCCACGACGGCCGTATTCCAGCTTGAATCTCGCGGGATGAAGGACCTAATCAAGCGACTGCAGCCTGACTGTTTTGATGACATTGTTGCCCTGGTCGCCCTGTTTCGTCCGGGGCCATTGCAGTCAGGTATGGTCGATGACTTTATTGAACGTAAGCATGGCCGCGCCCAGGTCCATTACCCTCACCCTGATCTGGAACCGATCCTGAAACCGACCTATGGGGTGATCCTGTATCAGGAGCAGGTGATGCAGATTGCCCAGGTACTGGCTGGATATACGCTGGGTCAGGCGGACATGTTACGCAGAGCGATGGGTAAGAAGAAACCGGAGGAGATGGCCAAACAGCGCGAGATCTTTACCGATGGTGCCAGGGCGCGCGATGTCGATGAGAAACAGGCGACCTATATCTTCGATCTGATGGAAAAATTCGCTGGCTATGGTTTTAATAAATCACACTCGGCGGCTTATGCCTTGGTGTCCTTTCAGACGGCCTGGCTCAAGGCCCATTATCCCGCCGCCTTTATGGCCGCGGTACTGTCTTCTGATATGGATAATACCGACAAGGTGGTGATGTTAATCGATGAATGTCGGGCTATGAAGCTGACCATCGAATCGCCTAATATCAATAACTGTGAGACTGTTTTTTCGGTCAAGGATGATCAGACCGTGCTCTATGGTCTGGGTGCGATAAAGGGGGTAGGGACAGCGGCCCTTGAGGGGATTATTTCTGAGCGGCGGGATCATGGTGAATTCAGCGACCTGTTCAACCTGTGTCGACGCATCGATCTGCGCAAGGCTAATCGCCGGGTGCTGGAGGCCCTCATTAAGGCAGGCGCGCTGGATGAGCTGGACAGGAATCGGGCTCGGTCGATGGCCTCGTTGACAACGGCGCTGCAAATGGCCGAGCACTTTAGTCGTGATAGCGCTGCTGGTCAGAATGATCTCTTTGGTGGCATGGCCTCACCGCAGCAGACGACCGAGGATTTCATTCTGACCGAGGTCCCTGAATGGGATGATGAGCAACGCCTCAACGGTGAAAAAGAGACGCTGGGTCTCTATCTGAGTGGCCACCCGATTGAACGCTATGAGGCCGAGCTGAAATACCTAGTGACCAGCAAGATAGCTCTGCTACGACCAACTAATGATCAGTCTGTCGTCGTCGCGGGTCTAGTCACGGCGATTCGTACCATGAATAGTCGTCGCGGTGATCGCATTGCCTTCGTTACTCTCGATGACCGTAGTGGTCGGTTGGAGGTGGCCGTGTTTGCTGAGGCCTATCAACGCTTTCGCGATATCCTGGTGAAAGATCGCTTGCTGGTGGTCGCCGGTACCGTCAGTATCGATGACTATAGCGGCGGTTTTCGCATGAGTGCCGATGAAATCTATGATATTGATCAGGCCCGTGGGATCTATGCCAGACGGCTAGAGATAGCCGTCAATCAGCAGCAGGCCGGCAATGGTTTCCCCGGTGTCCTGAGTGAAATGTTGCTCCCGTTTCGTGAAGGCAGTTGTCCGGTGTGGTTGAATTACCTCAGTGACACGGCCAGTGCCCAGATTGTGCTGGGTAGCCAGTGGCGAGTACAGCCCACTGACGAGTTATTACGTCGGCTACGTGATGAACTGGGCAAGGACGCTGTTGCCATTGTATATTAGCGCTGGACAAAATCTGCCAGAACCCTCAATCCTCCGTTCTC
>CAZYTT010000044.1:11624-14045 GCA_964650235.1 uncultured Gammaproteobacteria bacterium
GGTGCAAAAGGGAGTTAACAGGCCTCGATATATCGAGTATGCTTGCACGATTAGCGCTCGTCATTAACGCAGACAGAAGAATAAATCTATGAATCCTAATTTTCTCGAATTTGAACAGCCTATCGCCGAGTTAGAGGCCAAGATAGAGGAACTCCGCAATGTCGGTAGCGATAATGAGATCAATATCAATGAAGAGATTGGTCGACTGGAGTCCAAGTGCAGTGGCATGCTGGAGTCGATCTTTTCGTCACTGACGGCCTGGCAGATATCGCAGCTGGCACGTCATCCCCTGCGACCCTATACGCTGGACTATATCGAACGTATTTTTACCGACTTCGAGGAGTTACACGGTGATCGCGCCTATGCCGATGATGCTGCAATTGTTGGTGGTATTGCCCACCTCGATGGTCGTCCGGTTATGGTTATTGGTCAACAGAAGGGGCGTGATACCAAAGAGAAGGTCAGGCGTAATTTTGGTATGCCTCGGCCCGAGGGCTATCGCAAGGCTTTACGTCTGATGGAGATGGCTGAGCGCTTTAAAATGCCTTTGTTGACCTTTATTGATACCCCGGGTGCCTATCCGGGTGTGGGCGCTGAAGAGCGTGGTCAGAGTGAGGCTATCGCTCGCAACCTGATGGTGATGTCGACCCTCAGGACCCCGGTGATCTGTACCGTTATTGGTGAAGGTGGTTCAGGTGGTGCATTGGCCATCGGTGTTGGTGATCGTATCCTGATGTTGCAGTACAGTACCTATTCGGTGATCTCACCGGAGGGTTGTGCATCAATCCTGTGGAAGAGCGCGGAGAAGGCCTCAGAGGCCGCCGAGGCTATGGGAATCACTTCTGGTCGACTGAAGGAGCTGGGCCTGATTGATAGGATTGTTAATGAACCTCTTGGCGGAGCGCACAGAAACCTGGATGAGATTACCCGCTCGCTGAAGTCAGCCCTGCTGTCCTCTCTGGCAGAACTGGATGCCCAGTCCAACGAGGATTTACTGGCCAACCGTTATAATAAATTTATGCAGTTTGGTAATTTCAATACAGTTTGATGACTGGCTTTACGTCCCAGCAACTGCTGGCATCGCTAAACCAGTCACCGAGCCCTGAGCGTTATCTTGTCGGCTTTAGTGGCGGTCGGGATTCACATGTTCTGGTCCATGCGCTTGCAACCATTGCCGCTCAGCTCCCAGCCGCTATAACGGTTGTTCACATCCATCATGGTCTGCAGACGGATGCAGAACACTGGGTTAGCCATTGTCAGGCCGTGTGTGATGGCCTGGGTCTGCCATTACAAGTGATCCGCGTCAATGCCCGGGCGGACACCGGGGAGAGCCCCGAGGCGGCTGCCCGTCAGGCACGTTATGATGCCTTTGCTACCTTGATGACAGCCAGTGATTGCCTGCTGACCGCACACCATCAGGATGATCAGGCCGAGACCCTGTTGCTCCAGCTACTACGTGGTGCCGGACCCCACGGCCTGGCCGCCATGCCTGGGCAAAAAGCCTTTGCTCACGGTTCGCATCGGCGCCCGTTACTGGCATACAGTCGCGCCGAGCTGAATGACTATGCCCAGCAGCTAGGACTGGACTGGATTCACGATGCCAGCAATGACGACTGTAGCTTCCGCCGAAATTATCTCCGTCATCAGGTGATTCCCAACTTACAGGCTCAATGGCCAGCCTGGGGTCGAACCCTGTCAAGAAGTGCCGTCCTGAATGCCGATGCCGCTGAATTACTCGATGAGATGGCGGCGGCCGATCTGGCAGCAATCCTGAGTGAAGGGGCAATTTCGGTAACACATCTATTGTGTCTCTCTGCTAACCGGCAACGTAATGTTATGCGTTACTGGTGTAGTCAACGCCAGCTACCACTGCCATCCCAGGCCCATCTGCTCGAGATTCAGAGACAGATTGCCAGCGGCGGTGATCAGATGCCCATGATCGGCTGGAAGGGTACTGAGATGCGGCGCTATCGAGATGGTCTGTATCTGATGTCAGCGTTAATCCTGGTTGATGCCCGGCATGTGACTGATTGGGATTTACAGGCACCGTTGGCATTTAATCACGGTCGCCTGACGGCGAGTCGCGGTGATCAGCCGGGTCTGGCTGCAAGCCGATTAAGCGACAGGGTAACGATCCGCTTTCGCCAGGGTGGGGAACAGATACAATTGGCATCGGGTCAGCATCATCCGTTGAAAAAACTTCTACAGGAATATCAGGTGCCACCCTGGATGCGGAATCGTGTTCCGTTAATCTATAGTGGTGATGAACTCGTTGCGGTGGCCGGCATTGTTATTGCGCAACCATATCGGTCTCGTGCTGGTGAAACAGCGATCAGTATTGATTGGGAGTCGTTCTAACGGGAATGCTGATGATATTTTAGTTTGTAGTCAGAAACCGGGGTCAGTTTACTAGCTAATTAG
>CAZYTT010000045.1:0-13231 GCA_964650235.1 uncultured Gammaproteobacteria bacterium
AGAAGTGTACCCACACATGGGCCCCGATGGGCTCTGACTTACACTGAGGAATATTGGCATGCAGAAAGAACAGGAATTATATGCGGGCAAGGCAAAATCCGTATACACCACCACTGATCCAGAGCGACTGGTGCTACAGTTTCGCAATGATACATCGGCGTTCGATGGTGAAAAGGTCGAGCAGCTCGAGCGTAAGGGGATGGTCAATAACAAGATCAATGCCTTTATCATGGCAAAACTGGAAGAGGCCGGTATCCCCACTCACTTTGATCGGCTGCTGTCAGATAATGAGTCACTGGTCAAGAACCTGAAGATGTTCCCGATTGAGTGTGTGGTGCGTAATATAGCCGCCGGGAGTATCTGTCGTCGGCTGGGTGTGGAAGAGGGTATTGATCTCAACCCACCGACCTTTGAATTCTTCCTCAAGAACGATCCACTCCATGATCCGATGATTAATGAATACCATATTCGTTCCTTTGGCTGGGCCAGGGATGAAGAGATCATGCAGATGAAGACCCTGACCTTCAAGGTAAATGACATCCTCAAACAATTGTTTCTTGATGCCGGGATGTTGCTGGTTGATTACAAGCTTGAGTTTGGTCTGTTTAATGGCAAGGTATTACTGGGTGATGAGTTTACCGCCGATGGTTGCCGCCTGTGGGATATCGATACCCGGATGAAACTGGATAAGGATCGATTCCGTCAGGGGCTGGGTGGGGTTGTCGAGGCCTACGAAGAAGTGGCCGGTCGTCTGGGTGTGTCGCTGGATTAAAGCGGTCAATCATTATTCTCGCTCACCCTGGTGGTGAGTTTTACCTAAATCATAGAGTCGTCATGCTGAAAATACCGGGTAATTCCGCTGTCTCTCTCATTCGTTTGCACCGGCTGGGCGAAGAATTAAGGTCTGATATCCCTGCGCTCATTTCCATTGCCGCGCGGTATGTCCATTTTGTTGAGCTGGGGCAAAAGCTGAACTCGCCTGAGTCGGTGTTATTAGAGCGGTTGCTGAACTATGGACCTGGTGAGAGTAGTGATAATGGTGATGTGGCTACTGCTGCAGTAGTGGAGACCCTGGTGGTTATCCCCAGGCTGGGCACGATCTCGCCATGGTCCAGTAAGGCTAGCGAGATCGCCCGAGTCTGTGGCCTCGATAAAGTAAACCGGATAGAACGCGGGATTAGATGGATACTACTTCTCAGTGATGACGGCGGCCTGACAGCGGCGCAGCAGAACCTGATCAGCGATCGTATCCATGACCGTATGACTGAGGTAGTTCTGGATGATAGCGATGATGCCATTGCCCTGTTCAGTCATGAACAGCCACGTCCTTTGACGATTATTGATGTCCTGGGTGGCGGACGTGAGGCCCTGGTCGCGGCGGACAGGGCTATGGGCTTTGCCCTCAGTGATGATGAGATCGATTATCTCAGCGAGAGTTTTATCACCCTCCAGCGTAATCCCAGCGACGTTGAATTGATGATGTTTGCTCAGGCGAATTCTGAACATTGTCGTCACAAGATCTTTAATGCTGACTGGGTCATTGGTGGACAGGCCCAGCAACATAGTCTGTTTGGCATGATCCGTAATACTAGTCACCAGTCACCGGAGGGCCTGTTGTCAGCCTATCACGATAATGCCGCGGTAATTGTCGGGTCTGAGGCACAACGCTTTTATCCCGATAGCGAGACCCAACACTATCGTAGTGTTGCCGAGCCGGTGCATGTCAACATTAAGGTTGAGACCCATAATCACCCAACGGCAATCTCACCCTTTCCAGGGGCAGCGACTGGTGCCGGGGGTGAGATCCGTGATGAGGGTGCAACCGGGCGCGGTGCCAAACCGAAGGCCGGACTGAGTGGTTTCACGGTCTCTAATCTCAGGTTGCCCGGGGCTATACGTCCGTGGGAAGAGGATTTTGGTAAGCCCGACCGGATTGTCTCAGCCCTCAATATTATGATCAATGGCCCGCTGGGGGCTGCAGCCTTTAATAATGAATTCGGACGACCCAATTTATGTGGTTATTTTCGCAGTTATGAGGGGGCCGTGCCCGGGCCTGATGGTGAGCGTCAGCTACGCGGTTATCACAAACCGATTATGATTGCCGGTGGTCTGGGGAATATCCGCGCGGCAGATGTCAACAAGAATGATATTCCGCCGGGCTCGCATCTGGTCGTCCTCGGTGGGCCCGCGATGCTGATTGGCCTGGGCGGCGGCGCCGCCTCATCGATGACCAGTGGTAGTAGTAGTGCACAGCTTGACTTTGCCTCGGTGCAACGTGGTAACCCGGAGATGGAACGCCGTTGTCAGGAAGTGATTGATCGCTGCTGGCAACTGGGTGATGTCAACCCGATTATTGCGATCCATGATGTCGGGGCGGGGGGGCTGTCCAATGCCTTTCCTGAGCTGGTCAATGATTGTGATCGAGGCGCGCGCTTTGAATTACGCGCTGTCCCTAATGATGAGCCCGGTATGTCACCTATGCAGATCTGGTGTAACGAGTCTCAGGAACGTTATGTGCTGGCGGTTTCTCCGGCCGATATTGAGCGTTTTCAGCTGCTGTGTGAACGTGAACGTTGTCCTTATGCCATTGTCGGCGAGGTCACTGCCGAGCAGCACCTGCTGGTCGGTGATGGCCATTTTGATAATGCGCCGGTTGACCTGCCAATGCCACTACTGTTCGGTAAGGCACCCAAGATGCTGCGCGATGTGGCGTATCAACCTTTCCATAAGCCCGACTTTGATGGCGGTCAGTGTGAGCTGGCCGATGCCGCCGGCCGGGTGTTGCAATTACCAACCGTTGCTGCCAAGACCTTCCTGATCACAATTGGAGACCGAAGTGTCACCGGACAGGTCGCGCGTGACCAGATGGTTGGACCGTGGCAGGTGCCGGTCGCCGATGTGGCCGTGACTCTGGCGGACTATGCCGGTTACCGGGGTGAGGCCATGGCGATGGGTGAGCGGCCCCCGGTTGCGCTGGCTGATCCGGCGGCCTCCGGTCGTATGGCTATTGGCGAGGCGCTGACGAATATCGCTGCTACTCGTATTGCCGATCTGGGTGATATCAAATTATCGGCCAACTGGATGTCAGCAGCGGGTCATCATGGTGAGGATGCAGCCCTGTTTGACACCGTCAAGGCCGTTGGCCTGGAACTGTGTCCGGCCCTGGGGATTGCCATCCCGGTGGGCAAGGACTCATTGTCGATGAAGACGGTCTGGCAACACCAGGGGCAGGATCAGATAATGACCGCACCGCTGTCGCTGATTATCACCGCCTTTGCCCCGGTAACTGATGCCCGGGAGACGCTGACACCCCAGTTACGCACGGATCACGGTGATACTGATCTGATCCTGATCGATCTGGGTAAGGGGCGTAATCGCATGGCTGGTTCAGCCCTGGCTCAGGTCTATGGTCAGGTGGGTCACCATACCCCGGATCTGGATGATCCCCAGTTGTTTAAGGCCTTTTTCGAGACTGTCCAGCATCTCAATGCCGAGGGGCTGTTACTGGCCTATCATGATCGTTCTGATGGCGGCCTGTTCACGACTGTCGTCGAGATGGCCTTTGCCGGTCATGTCGGTGTAACGGTGGCGCTGGATGAGGTCGGCGATGATGACTTGAGCGCCCTGTTTAATGAGGAGCTGGGTGCCGTTATTCAGGTGAGTCACTGTGATACTGATGCGGTATTAAAGTATCTGCAGGATGCCGGTCTGGGTCATCATAGTTTTGTCATTGGTGAACTCAATGATGAAGACCGGATCTGTTTTACCCGTGGCCGACATGAGATACTGGCAGAGCACCGTATCGAGTGGCAGCGGTTGTGGGCGGAGACGAGCTGGCGTATACAGAGCCTGAGAGACAATCCGGAAACGGCTCAACAGGAATATGACGTGATCCTGGATCAGGCCGATCCGGGCATTAATGTCGCTCTGACGTTTAATGCTGATGACGACATAGTGGCTCCATTTATTGCTAAAGGTGTCCGACCAGCGATAGCCGTTTTACGTGAGCAGGGTGTTAATGGCCAGGTGGAGATGGCGGCAGCCTTTGACCGGGCTGGTTTTGACTGTGTCGACATCCATATGAGTGACATCCTGGCGGGACAGGTCTCACTTGATCGTTTTATGGGTCTGGTTGCTTGTGGTGGTTTTTCCTATGGTGATGTCCTTGGTGCCGGTGAAGGCTGGGCCAAGTCGATATTATTCAATAGCCGCGCCCGCGATCAGTTCGCGGCCTTCTTTGAACGCCGTGACAGTTTTAGTCTGGGGGTCTGTAATGGCTGTCAGATGATGTCCAATCTGCATGAATTGATCCCCGGTACTGAGCTGTGGCCGCGTTTTGTCCGTAATCAGTCGGAGCAGTTTGAAGCTCGTTTTTCACTGGTAGAGGTTACTGAATCACCCTCCATATTGTTTAGTGGCATGGCCGGTTCGCGTCTGCCGATCGCTGTTGCCCATGGTGAGGGGCGTACCGAGTATCGGGCAGACAGTAATGCCGCGGCATTACAGCAGGCGGGATTGCTGGCCATGCGTTATGTAGACAATTATGGCCAGGCAACTGAGCACTATCCGGCCAACCCTAATGGTTCTGCCGCCGGTGTCACATCTGTCTGTAATAGTGATGGACGCTTTACCATTATGATGCCGCATCCTGAGCGTGTATTCCGCACCGTGCAACATTCATGGTCGCCTGATCACTGGGCTGAGGATGGACCGTGGTTACGCATGTTCCGTAATGCCCGTTTCTGGTTGGGTTAGGGATTGATGCCTCATGTTGGGTGGTGCTCATCACTCTATATGATGTTGTCGGCGGGGGCATGATACAGGGGCGTTGCAGTTGATCCCCGATGCCGAGATATTAGCGCTGGTACTGCTGATGGCGGTACTGGCCTACTGGTATAGCTCGATTCGGGCCAAGGAACTGGCGCGAAATGAGGGTAAGGGCTATTGTCGTGCCCGTGACCTGACCTTTCTAGATGATACGGTCGTATTAAAAAACATCAGCCTGGGACGAAATGCCGCTCAGCGAGCGGTGATCAGACGCCGGTATCAATTTGAGTTCACCAGTGATGGTAGTCAGCGCTACCCTGGTTTTATCAGTTTATTAGGTCATAAGGTCGAGACGATCGAGATTGCCCCCCATCGCCTGCCAGAGTAAAGGCAGTCATTGTTATTGTTCTGGAGGTGCCACTATCCACAGGCGGCTAAACCAGAAATAGCGCCCGTTCTGTGCTGAGGGTGCTGTGCAGTTGTAGCGGTTACGACCTGGCGCCAGTGGTGACTCGGCCTTGATCTGTAGCATATCTGCAGTCTTCCATTGAACTCCTGTTTCTCCCTGCCCACTGATGTAGCAGTGTATTTGCTGTGTCAGCGTCGAGGAGACCTGACGGTTATCAAGGGTAATGGTCAATAATGGCTGGCTGTTATTCGTCATTGGGTTGTCCGGGGTGGCGCTAATTACCGGCAGTGGCAGTGCAGCGGCCTTGGTGATGAAATCTGTTATCTCTGCATAGCGACCTGCCATGGGGAAACGCGGCAGTTGCTGTCGATCGGTCTGCGGGTTGATAGCGATAGCCCCCGAGTGTTGACCAAAGGCGACATAGCCCTGTTGTTTAACGATCTGTTTCAATTCAACGGAGTACTCACCATAAGGGTAGGCAAACAGGGGCGGAGCTGTACCGAGTTCCTGATGCAGGCGGTACTGGGCATAGTCGATATCGGTAGTCACCCGCAGTGTCCATGCCTGATCGTCCTCGTCAGCCAGGCGCTCGATCAAGTGGTTATGGCGGCGGGAGTGATTGGCAAAACTGACGCCGGACTGCTGCATCTCTCTCATCTGTTCCCAGGTAATGTAGGCCGAATGGCCCTGATCTATCACCTCCGTAGATACAAAAACCGTAAAGGGCCAGCCGCGCTGGCGTAACAGCGGCCATGCGGTGGTATAGACTGAGGTATAGGCATCATCAATGCTGATAGCAACAGTCCTGTCGGGAAGGGTCTTACCCTGCTGAAGTTGTTTAATAATGTGTTCCAGTGGCAATACCTGATAACCGGTTGTGGCAAGGTGATCAAGGTGGGCGCTAAATTGATCCCGACTAACATTGGTTGTTGGGTATTGCTCGACACCGAAATGGTGATACATGAAGACAACAGCGGAATGCCGGGTAGTGTCGGCAGCGGCGAATGTCGTCAGACAATAGCAGGCGATCGTGACTAGGGTGGGTCTGATAAATTTAAAGTTTTGACGCATGTTTGTAATTAGTTATCGATTTAATTGTCTGTCTGCCGATGTATGGTTCTGTTTGCTCACAGGCAGTCACTATGGGATCATAGCGACTTTATCATTATCCTTATAATTATATAGTGGAGAAACTTATGTTATTTCGTGTTTCGGTTTTACTGTTAATCTTACTGATGACGGCAACGGCACAGGCCAAAGACTCAGCATACAAGACCGACAAGCAGCGTTTGAGTTATGCCATTGGTGTCCAGATTGGTGGCAGTCTACAGCGTGATAATCTGGATGTAGATGCGACTGTCATTGGTGAGGCCATCGCTGATGTATTATCGAAATCAGACCTACGGTTGTCACCAGAAGAGATGAAGGCGGCCTTCACTTCATTTCAGGAAGATAAGATGAAAGAGATGCAGGCCGTTGCTGATGTCAATCTGAAGGCTGGACAGGCTTTTAGTGACAAGTTTGCCAAAGAGGATGGTGTCAAATCACTTGATAACGGCATCCGCTATAAGGTACTCACTATGGGTAAGGGCACAAAACCGGTAGTTACGGATACGGTTGTCGTACATTATCGTGGTACCCGCGTTGATGGCACCGAGTTTGATAGTTCCTATGCCCGCGGTGAACCAGCCACTTTTGGTGTTAATGCGGTCATAAAAGGCTGGCAGGAGATTTTACCAATGATGCCAACAGGTTCTAAGTGGCATGTGGTTATTCCTTCTAATCTGGCCTATGGTGCGCAGGGAACCGGTGGTCCTATTGGTCCAAACGACACCCTGGTCTTCGATATTGAATTACTGGATATCAAAAAACCAGCCAAGTAATTCTGTCAGTTTTTTCCTTTCAGGGCATGCTGCGCCAGCGTTTATCGCGGCGCAGCGGTATGGTGCCCAGATAAAGACCGGCAAGTAGTCCAGCTACCGCTGCCGCAATAGCGTAACTAATCAGCTTGGATTGTAGTGTCTCGTTGTCCTCTTTAAGGGCAGTGACTTGTTGCTGGGTGGTCTCGGTATCTTGTTGCAAGGTCTGTAGTTGCTGGTAATTATTGATGGCATCATTACTAATCGCATGCAACTGTTCTAACTCCTGCGCCAGTTCCTGATTACTGTCTTTCAGCTGCTTGAGCTGTCCTGCCTGTTGCTGGTTAGTCGCCTTTAGTGACGACAGTGCAGTGTTAATTTCATCACGTTGGCTCTGGGTCTGGGCTAACAAAGTCTCGGTCTGTTCAAGTCTAAGGCTGGTTGGTGGCTCGGGTGACAGGTAGCGATAAAGTGCCCAGCCAGTCTGCCCCTTTTCTGTATGGACCTGGGCATAGTCATCGCCTTCGTTGTAACTAATGATCGACATCTTGGTACCACTCTTGATGACGGCCAGTTTTTCGGCATTACCATTGGCCTCGGCCCGTACGGTGATCCATAGTTCATCGTTGACATACATAGTTGGGGTCTGCCGTGTAGACCCAGCCAGACGATTTTCTTCGGCACAGACAAGTGCTGAATAAGTTAATGCTGTGAGGATGATGAAGATTGAAAGTATTTTCATGCGAGTGCTAGATATTCTTATTGTTGGTGTCTGTATCAACTTGTGCTGATAGCCTCATGTAACGCAGTATGCTAATGAATAATCTAAAGTTTCGCATGGCTACATGAAGCTGTCTACAATCGATCCGGGAACACAAGTCGTTCAGTTAACAATTCAGTTGATTCTTCATGGTATTTATAGTGACTGCTGATTGAGGATCTCTTCCAGCTGCTCCGCGGGTATATACCCTGGGACTATGCTGCCATCGGCAAAGACCATCGTGGGTGTACCTGTGAGACCGAGTTCATGAGCCAGGGCCAGGTGCTGATCAACCGGGTTGTCACAGGTCTTTTGTTCAAGCTCCTGGCCGGACTTGGCCAGCGTTAACGCCTTTTTGGGGTCATCCGCACACCAGGCTGAAACGGCCTTGAAATATGAGCGGGTTCGGTATCCACTACGCGGAAAGGCGATATAGCGAATTTCTATGCCCCTGGCAAGATATGTGTCGATTTCACTATGTAGTTTTCGGCAGTATCCACAGTCAATGTCGGTGAAAATGTTGACGACATGTCGGGTATTTTCAGG
This sequence comes from uncultured Gammaproteobacteria bacterium, assembly GCA_964650235.1. Lineage (GTDB taxonomy): Bacteria > Pseudomonadota > Gammaproteobacteria > SZUA-140 > SZUA-140 > CAZYTT01. Next base: position 8,342 of record CAZYTT010000045.1, read on the forward strand.
TTTAAAGATGATCTCGGTCGCCGGGTCAATCGTTTTAATCAATGCCAGTCGGCCCTCAGAACGTTTTTCCTCTGTCAGGTTGGTCTTTGATTCCAGTGCATACAGGTCACCCTGTAACAGGTGTTTACCATCGCTCGTGACATAAAAAATATCAGCGCCCATCATGACTTCAAAAAGTCCTGGTATGACGGTTGTTTCGATGCTATCGGGCTGTCGTCCGGGCATGAGCCTGGCTATGCTGGACTTAATAGTACTAATAGTGGCGGTAGTAGCTGCTGCATCGTTTTCCTGGTCAGCCATGCCAGTGCTGGAGAGGCCTGATAGGCAGATGAAGATAAATCCCAGTAGGGTTATACGGGTCATAATTGTATCCATGGTTTTAGTGTATCGGCTGATTATAGCAGAAGCATAATCGCGGTGAATGTGACTTTGAGCGCGTTTATCCGCGCGGGTGATGCTGGCTATGAATTTCCTTGAGTCGGGCCTGGGCAACGTGGGTATATATTTGGGTAGTGGACAGATCACTGTGACCAAGCAGCATCTGCAGGGTCCTTAAATCAGCGCCATGATTGAGCAGGTGCGTCGCGAAGGCGTGTCTTAATACATGTGGCGACAGGTCCTTGCTGATCCCTCCCTGGTTCGCATAACGTTTGATAAGGTGCCAGAAGGCATGGCGGGTCATCCCCGCACCACGCCGGGTAACGAACAGGGTCTGACAGCGATGAAGTTTCAGTATTTTGGGGCGAGACTGGTCGAGATAATGTTCAAGCCAGCTCATGGCCTCTTCGCCTAATGGGACCAGCCGTTCCTTGTTGCCCTTGCCGGTGACCCGTATCAGTCCTCGGCGTAGATTGAGCTGTTCCAGTTCGAGGTTGACCAGTTCTGAGACACGCAGGCCGGTGGCATACAGGGTCTCAAGCATTGCTCGATCACGGAGTCCAAGCGGAGTGTTGGTGTTTGCACAATCAATGAGTTTCTCGACATCGGTCTCAGTCAGGGTCTTGGGTAGTGGGCGACCAATCCTGGGGGCTGCAATACGGGCGCTGGGGTCGGTATTGATTTGCCGCTCACGCAATAAATAGCGATAAAAACGCTTAATTGATGACAAAAGTCGGGCGGCGCTGCGGCTATTACGGGTCGCTAGATAGGCCTGCAGTTCTGCCAGGCTGGCCTGGGTCAGTGTGGTTTTATTCAGAGTCAGCCAGCGCCCCAGGCCTGTTATATCGCTACGATAGGCTGTCTGGGTGTTGGTGCTGAGGCCATGTTCCAGCCACAGGTTATCGATGAAACGTGCAATCAGGAGTTCATGCGGGTCAGTCGCGGGTTTAACGGCGCTCATGGTCAAGGAGCCATTGCTTGATATTGGCTGACATGCCCTGGTTGGCTGACTGCCCTAGAAACCCGCCATTACCGCTGGTGCTTGCAATGACGCGGTGGCAGGGCACGACCAGGGGGAGTGGGTTGGCTCGGCAGGCACCTCCAACGGCACGGGGTGCAGTCTCCAGTAACTCTGCCAGTTGACCATAACTGCGAGTTTCACCACAGGGTATGGTGCTGATGGCCTGCCATACCCGTTGTTGAAATGCGGTACCGCTGGGCGCTCTGGCCCGGGTATGAAAAGGTGTCTTCGGATTAGTGAAATAGTGTTCCAGATCGGTAATTAATTGCACGGTAAAGCTGGGCAGGTCGGCGTCGCCTGCAAGGGTAGTATTGGCTGTTGATGGGGTTAGAAAGCGAATGCCCAGCAGTTGCTCCAGGTTGTAGTCGATGCCAAGATAGTGATTGGGTAATGGTGTTGCTATGATCCGGGTGCTTGCTGCCGTATCCGGGCTGGAATTTCCGCTAAGGGCAGGGGCTGTTCGGCCATATCTGGTCTTTGTGCTGATCATGTGCTTTAGCTTACCGTGAAACGGTGCCGAGGAGTAGCGTTGGATTATTGCTGGTCAAAAAATAAAAGCCGGGCCGGGTCTCCCCGGTCCGGCTCCTAGGCATCTATAGCCGTGTTATCTTGCCTTGAGCTTTTCCTTGATTCGAGCAGCTTTACCTGTCAGACCGCGCAGGTAATAAAGTTTGGCTCGACGGACATCGCCGCGACGTTTTACACTGATCTCTTCAATGCTGGGGCTGTAGGTCTGGAATACACGCTCAACGCCTTCGCCATGTGAGATCTTGCGAACAGTAAAGGCTGAATTGAGGCCACGGTTACGCTTGGCGATAACGACACCGGCAAATGCCTGTAGCCGTTCACGGGTACCCTCTTTAACACGAACCTTGACTTCAATGGTGTCGCCCGGTGCAAATTCCGGTATCTCGCGACTCATCTGTTCGGTTTCAAGTTGTTGAATTATGTTGCTCATCTTGCTATCTCCTGCGGTGCAGTTTTCAGGGTCAATTTTAAGGCCCTGAGTTAATTCCAGTTGTTAATCTTTGTGTTCCTGTATAAATTCATCAAGCAGGCCCTGTTCCTCGGGGCTCAAGGTTCTGACTTTTAATATGTCAGGTCGTAGCAACCATGTGCGGCCTAGTGCCTGCTTGGTTCGCCAGCGCCTTATCGCTGCATGATCTCCGCTCAATAACACGGCGGGCGTATTCTCGTCCTGCCATTGCTCCGGTCGCGTATAGTGCGGCCAGTCTAGCAGGCCGGTAGCGAATGAGTCCTCTACGGCCGAGTCTACATGTCCCAGTGCGCCCGGTATTAACCGAGTCATGGCGTCGATGATCGTCATCGCCGCCAGCTCACCCCCGCTGATGACAAAGTCACCCAGCGAGATCTGTTCGTCGATGGCATGATCAATCAGGCGCTGATCAATACCTTCATAGCGCCCCGCGATCAGGATCAAGTCCTTGTCAGCGTCCAGCAGTTGTTGCGCCATCTGCTGATTAAAGTGCTGTCCGTGTGGCGACAGCCCGATAGTTCGTGCCTGCTGGCGACATTGGTGCCGTGCGGCGCTGATAGCCTGCCACAGTGGCTCAGCCATCATGACCATGCCGGGTCCGCCACCGTAGGGTCGGTCATCGACAGTGCGATGCCGGTCCTCGGTATAGTCACGAGGATTCCACAGTGACAAGATCAGCAGGTCCTGTTTCAGTGCCCGACCTACAACACCCTCGGCTGTCAGGGCATTAAACATGTCCGGAAACAGGGTAATGACATTAATGCGCACCCTTAAAATTCCGAATCCCAATCAACCTCAATAAAACCAGTCTGGAGGTCAATGGTCTTTATAGTCTGTCCCTGGATAAAGGGGATCAGGCGTTCCCGTTCACCTTTTACAACCAGTACATCGTTGGCACCAGTATCAAATAAATAATCTACAGTACCCAGATCCTGACCATCAACGGTTCTTACCTGGAGGCCCTGCAGGTCGGCCCAGTAATATTCATCTTGAGCCAGATCAGCAAGCTGATTACGGTAAATGGCGATCTCGGCACCAAGCAATAATTGGGCCTGGTCGCGGTCATTAATACCATCCAGCTGTGCAATGACACCCTTGCCCTGTTTCCTGCCGTCTACAATTGAGATCGTTTGCCAGGACTTGCTGGGTTGAGCGATTAGCCAAGGCGCATAGGACAGGATGTTTTCCCTGGGTACAGTCTCCGAGAAGATCTTGACCCAGCCTTTAACGCCATATATGCCATTAATATGACCCAGCCGAAGTATATTGCTGTTTTCGGCCGAGCTGTTCATGGGCAATCCTGTACAGTAATGCGTTATTGAGAAACCAGTGGCTGCTCAGTAAAACACTTAGTAATACTCAGGACGGTTCAGGCAGCCTGCTGTTGTTTGATCAGGCTAGCTACACGTGGCGAGAGCTGTGCACCTAGTCCAGTCCAGTGATCAATACGTTCTTGCTCAATCTTAACCCGCACTTCCTGACCTTTGGCCCCTGGGTTAAAAAAACCTAGACGCTCGATGAATCGGCCATCACGTGAGTTACGGCTGTCCGTAACCACGATATGGTAGAATGGACGCTTCTTGGCGCCACCTCTTGATAATCGTATGTTTACCATGTGTTCCTCAAAAAATCTCGATCGATTAAACCGGAGTATTTTACGCGTTTTAAATAAAAATGAAAGGTCTTTTTATGTTTGTTTATTAAGCCAGCCATTTTACCCCTGACTTTACGACCGACACTGTCCTGTAGGTAGTCTCAGGATCAGAAGGGCAGCTGCCCCTTCATGCCGCGCATCATCCGGGCTAGGCCGCCCTTGGATGCCTTTTTCATCATCTTTTGCATCTGCATAAACTGTTTTAGCATTCGATTGACATCCTGGACCTGGACTCCGGCGCCAGTTGCAATGCGACGTTTGCGTGAGGCCTTGATGACATCCGGGAACTGGCGTTCATGAGGTGTCATGGAATTGACGATCGCCTCCATATGGATAAATTGTTTGTCATTGACCTGGTCAAGCGCACCCTGAGGTATCTGGCCGGCACCAGGCAGTTTGTCTAACAGGCTACCGATCCCACCCATATTACGCATCTGCTGCAACTGATCGCGGAAGTCGGACAGGTCGAAGCCTTTGCCCTTCTTAAGCTTGTGGGCAAGTTTTTCTGCCTTCTGGTGATCTATCTTGGTCTCAGCCTCTTCGACCAGGCTGAGGATGTCGCCCATACCGAGGATACGTGAGGCTACGCGATCGGGGTGGAAGGGCTCCAGCGCAGCAGTTTTTTCACCGACACCCATGAATTTGATCGGTTTGCCAGTGATCTGACGGACAGACAGTGCGGCACCGCCGCGGGCATCGCCATCGGTCTTGGTCAGGACGACCCCGGTGAGCGGCAGGGCATTATTGAAGGCCTTGGCGGTATTGGCTGCATCCTGTCCAGTCATGCTGTCGACAACAAATAGAGTCTCCACCGGGCTGATTGCCTGGTGAACCTGCTTG
>CAZYTT010000046.1:0-13208 GCA_964650235.1 uncultured Gammaproteobacteria bacterium
CTTCGTCGCTGATTGTGTTGTCGCGGTACCCAGACTAACCATAATGACTCCTGACAAATGATTAACATATCGGGAAATACTACGTCTGGAAGATTCTACGAGCAAACAATTAATAAATTGATCGAAAAAAAGGCCGCCCCCGGAGGCACGGCCTTTGATAAGCTTGTTAATCCAGCTCTGGAATTAGCGTTTCCAGCCTGAAACCATAATGAAAGGACTTGGTGATGCCATCTGTTCGGACTTGATATCCACGAAACCAACCTCACGCAAGATATCTTCCATTTCAGTTGTAGAGTAAGACTTACCTTCAACCGTATTGATAATCTGATTAACACCGATCAGCGCTGCAAGTTTAGGACCTTTCTTCTCAGCCCACAGCAACTGCTCTTGGATCATAATCACGCCATCCTTATTCATTGAGTCATAACACTTTTGCAGCAACGCCTGATTAAACTCCGGTGAGTTCTGATTGGTCATGGATGACAACAGCATGGCATCATTACCAGAACCCAGGCTATCGGTATTGTAGTCACCTGGTAGTAACTTGACTCGATCCTTCATATTGAATTCATCAACGATCTCACGGGCAATAACCAGCACCTCTTCGCGGTCCATAGCGACAGCATTCAGGCCTTCATAACGTTCACAAAACTTGACTGCGAATGTTGCTGGGCCACAACCGACATCCATTATCTGTTTCTTGCCAGTCAAATCAAACATATCAACCAGGACCTGAGACTGAGACAATGCCCGATTATGCATACCCATCATATAATTGCGGGTCTCATCGGTTGTGTATGATTCCTGGTGCATGAACTTGGATGGCTCACCAGTCATAACCGTGTTATAAAGTCCACCCCATGCCTCATACCAATTAGAAAACATCCCGACTATGCCACCCTGGTAATACATACTCGACTTACACAGAAACGTCTGACCCTGTTCATTATTCATGAAGATATCACCATCACGATCCATAAACCCCATTGAGACCATGGCACTCAACAAGGTACCCAGACAACGTTTATCAGCGCCAATCTCATTGGTCAGGGTATCCAGGTCTTTCGGCTGTCCATCCAGTCGATTAAAAACATCTAGCTCGACCGCAGCATGCAAGGCACAAGAATCCCAATAGGCCGACGCAACCTGCATCACTTTCATCGGGTCCAGGCCATTTGGCATCTCCCAATTAGAACCATTATCGTCGTTATTGCCCCATGAATCTGCCATTAGAACCCCCAGTTGCATCCAGAAAACTTAATAAAACACGTGAAATAACAGATAATTATACATCAAAACGTATATTTGTCAAACAATTGTAAAACATTATCTATACTCGCACCTTGTCATTTTTTGACAATGATATAGCGGCAAATATATAGATATTTTAAACCTTGTAATTATCCAATTAACCCCAATTAATAGTATTAAGTTCTGCCTAGTCTTACTAGATATAGATTAATCTCAATATAAGTTTAATATTGCCGACATTATTTCTATTAATTATGTGTCTAAGGCTTAAATTTAGATGCCTGTCCAGCAGCTAAATTCCCCTGCAACGAGACAGCAACAAGAACTCAACAAACAGGTTTTGAAAGATGAGCTCAGATTTTCTTGTACTTTACGCCCTCCCGCTATTGATCATTTTCTACCTATATCGACGATATATGCGGAAAAAGGAGCAGTATCATAAAGATATACAACGTGAAAATATTGAAGCCGGACTCACTGAACCCGCCTCGCTCCACCCTGTCATTGATGCCGGTGCCTGTATTGCCTGTGGAGCCTGCGTAAGTGCCTGCCCAGAGGGAAATGTACTTGGTATCATTGGCGGTCGCGGAGAGCTAATCAATCCAACCCACTGTATCGGCCATGGTGCCTGCAGGGCATCCTGCCCTGTAGATGCTATAACGCTCGTATTTGGCACAGAAAAGCGTGGTGTAGATATACCCCATGTTGCCCCTGATTTTGAGACCAACGTACCAGGTATCTTCATTGCTGGTGAACTTGGCGGTATGGGACTAATTGGTAACGCCATAGAACAGGGCCAACAGGCTATGGAGTCCATTAATAAAAAGGCACGGGCCAATAAAACTGGTCCTAAAATGGATGTCCTGATAGTTGGCTCGGGTCCATCGGGAATATCGGCCACCCTGGCAGCAAAAAAATATGACCTGGAATACCTTACCATTGACCAAGAATCAATGGGGGGTACTGTCGCGCATTTTCCACGTGGTAAGATTGTTATGACCCGGCCGGTAAACTTGCCCATATATGGCAAAGTGAAATTGCGCGAGACAACCAAGGAATCATTACTCGAATTATGGGAAAAGGTTATAGCCGAGACCGGCATTGAAATCACCACTTCAGAGCGTCTCGAATCAGTAACTCCGATTGAAGGTGGTTTCGAAGCTGTTACCTCAAAAGGTACTTACCAAGTCAAAACCATCTTACTCACCATTGGCCGCCGCGGCACACCGCGCAAACTAGGTGTCCCTGGTGAAGATACCAATAAAGTTGTTTATCGTCTGATTGACCCGGCTCAGTATGCTGGTCAACACGTGCTGGTCGTCGGTGGCGGTGATAGCGCCCTGGAGGCTGCCTGCAGCATAGCCGATGAAGAAAATACTACAGTGACACTGTCTTATCGAAGCGATGCCTTTAGTCGCGCCAAGGAAAAAAATCGCCAACGCGTAGATAACCTTGCTGCGGCCGGTAAGCTCAATGTTATGCTCAGCTCCCAGGTCAAACAAATACATAATGACAGTGTTGAAATCGAACATGACGGCAATCTTAAAAAAATTCTAAACGATGGCATCATTGTCTGTGCTGGCGGTATTTTGCCCACACCATTCCTGAAAGAGATTGGCATCACCGTGGAGACAAAACATGGGACTGCATAATAAGCGCCGCTATACCCCGGCGCTAATCGGGCTCACCCTGTTAAACACCTCATCGGCCATTATTTTTAGCAATGCCAGCAACGCAGCCCCACTAGATGACGCCCAGATTGCTATTCGGACACATGATTATATCAAGGCAATACAAATACTAACTCCCCTGGCCCAGGGTGGTGAAGCTGAAGCGCAATATAACCTTGCAATGCTCTACCGTAACGGACGTGGCACCACCGTCGATTATAAAAAAGCAGCATTCTGGTTCGAAAAGGCTGTTAAAAAGGGTCACGCCGGGGCGCAATATAATCTAGCTATTCTTTTCGAGGAAGGCAAAGGTGTTGATAAAAATCTGTCTAAGGCACGTCGCCTCTATAAACTTGCCTCTAAACAGGACATACGTCAGGCAGACCAACGACTGCAACGACTTAGTGACAAAAACTCTACTGACTTAAATCTTAAAGATGCTGACCTTAATCAATTACTGGCTGATTACGCCTATCGTGGTGAAAATAAACACGTTAAAGATTTATTAGCACGCAAAGTTAATCCAAACAAACTCACCAAATCCGGCGAGGCCAGTCTGCTACAGGCGGCCGGGGCTAAACATATATTAACACTGGATATCTTACTCAAGGCCGGTGCTGATATTAACATCAAGGATAAGCTCGGGGATACGGCACTGATCCGGGCGGTGCAGTATCAACATGAAAAGGTTATCGATTATTTATTAAAAATGGGTGCCAATCCTAACCTGAGGGACAAGAGTGATGCCACTGCATTAATTATTGCTACAAAACTAGAAAACGAAGCCATTATAAAACGGCTGATTAAATCAAAGTCACATGTAAACAGCGTCGATAATCGGGGCTGGAATGCTTATCAATATGCCGAAGAACGGGAAAATAAATCGCTTCTGGCCATCCTTAAAAAGGCTGGTGCAAAACCCGCCAAGATTAAATCAACAACCGACACAGCTGTTCTCGCCCTGTCCAAACGTAATAAGACCCAGGCCAAAGATGATGACCCCTTTGCCGACTGGCCGGCCATAATGGTTGCCGCCTGGCGGGGACAAAAACAGGCTGTATCGACCTTTATAGCCAATAAAACGTCATTATTCGTTACCGATAAAGATGGTCACACACCTTTGAGCCGGGCTGCATGGCAGGGAAATCATGAAATTGTTCAAATGCTGCTAAATGCCGGCGCCAATCCGAATACAACCAGCAAAGATGGTCATACTCCGCTAACGCTAGCAGTTAGAGACGGGCATAAAAAGGTCGTAGCATTACTTCTAGCTAATGGCGCAAATCCGAACCTGATACCTAAAGGCGGTACCAGCCCGATAGGCATAGCCGTTAGTCAGGCCAGTTCTGATATTATTACCATGCTTTTGGATGCCGGGGCCAATCTGGCAGACATTGGTACGGATAATGAGGAGCCACCACTGATACTGGCGGCAGCAGCCGGTCATATAAAACTGGTGAATCAACTACTCGATAATGGCTCTAAAATATCCGCCAAGGACAAAGACGGCCGTGATGCTCTCTGGCACGCGACAGATAAAAGCCGAACAAAAGTCGTCACCCTATTATTAGCCAACCGTGCAAACCCGGACACCAATGATAGAGATGGGAGCAGTGCACTCAATCGCGCCGCCCAGAAAGGTAACGCCACTATACTGGAATTACTGCTTAAAAAAGGCGCTGATGTCAATATGGCAGATAAAATTGGCGACACTCCACTCATGCTAGCTGCATACAAGGGTTCCAGGGAGGCGGTTGAACTGTTATTGAATGCAGGCGCAAAGATAAATAAACGTAATAATAATCGTCGCAGTGCTTTAATGTTTGCGGCAGCAGAAGGTCACGCTGACATTGTAGATATCTTATTAAAGGCGGGTGCTAATCCTAGGTATCTAGATAAACAGCGCGCTACGGCCAAATCATTAGCCGAAAATGGGAAACATGAAGCTGTCATAAAAATACTAGAAAAACAATCAGAGGATAAAGGGTTATTTGGCGTTTTTTGACTGTTATAAAACTAACTTAGTAATAGTGAATGAAGATCGCAGGAGCACCCGACAGGATCACATCGACCAGCCAAAAGTTTGTGGTCTATAATGATTAAATGATCTGTAGAACCAGTTAAAATCAGATCAGTCAGGCCAGAAGGTGGCCCATACCAATACTACTCTTACTCACGTAAAAATCTGACAATAGAATAGGCTCGGACCAGCACTGCTCCGACAGTAACGTCCAGCTAAAAATCCACGCGATAACCAAGCTCAAAAAATACATCGGTATCATCACCAAAACCACCTTCAATGTCCTGAACATTAAGCACAGACAGCTCAGCATCAAAGGTTATATTGCTTAACCAGCGATAATCCACTCTGAATGAAGGCCTTATCGTAAGCTGCTTAACACTATTTATACTATTACGATAATCCAGTGATAGAGAAGGCGACAAACGCCAGGCATTGGTTAAAGGATAGCGTACATTCATATTGAATGAGCGAGTGATTGCAAAGTCGGTATTGAAATAGCGCAAACCGATCAACGAGATATCGCCCTTCTTAAACATGCTACTACCAATCAGCGTCAACGACCCTGAATATTGGGTTCCACCATTATCAATGGCATCTACAAAATTAATGTCGCCAGGGGTACCTGAGGCCGCGGTATCAGTCTGTTCATACGCAGATATTTCACCATTTATTTGATATTTATCCGCAATGGGACGCGAAACACCTAATGTTGTACTGTAACTTCTACTCGTCCTACCTCTAGCCAGCTGACGAACCTCTCTCTCACTCATAATCGCCAACAATTCATCAATACCAGACTCGGTTCGCCCAAACAGAGCATTCGTCGTCGCCATCACCGGTATAGATCTAGTATCTACAATAAAATTAATGTTAGTCTGATTGGGTAAAAACCAGTTTGACAGGAACACTGCTGTGTTAACTACACTATAGCTGGTATCGTAATCCAGCAATAACAGGTGGGAACGATTACGATCTGAATACCTAACCTCGCCACCCACAGCCTGACGGTCAGTAATTCCATTTATTGATTGATCGATACCAAATAGACTGAGATCCCAGGTCTTGGCAAATGTACCCATATCGACACTTAACCCGGTGAACGAGCGATCTTTCTCATCTATAAAGCTACTTGAGGACAAATCCACTGGATAGCCCGCAACAAGATTGTATTTCCAACGGGGACTGCCCCTGTAACTCAACGACACACCATCAAATCGACCTAGCACGCCTCCTGTACTTGACGATTGTCGTCCCAACCTGGCACTGGCACCAATATTTCGCGCATTAATATCAGCAAATAATGTGCTTAGACGATAAATACTATCAGTTGTGTGATCATCATTGAAAGTATAACGATATGAGGTATCCAGTTGAGTTCTGATATCAACAGATTCAGTCTGTAACCGACTATTCAGCCCCAGATCATTAAATAATAACGAACGTATCTCTTGATCGCCATTATCCAGAAAACGGATATCGCGACTAGAAAACTGGGAAAAACTTCCATTCCATTCAAACTTCCGCTTGTCCTTTTCTTCAAATTTATTCATCGCCTTTTGGGCCGGTGCCGTTGCTGTCTCCAATACAGCCAGACGCTGCTTGACCCTCTCAACATCATCACCCTCTTTATACTTAGTGAGGTATTGCCTGTAGATCGACATTGCCTTGGTAACCTTACCCAAACGTTCCTCACTTACACCCTGCAGCTCCATTGCTAATTGCACTTGCTCAGCCTCAGGTTGATGACCAGCGACTGCCAATGCCATTAACGAGCGTTGTATGCGTGTAACAATGGTCAATGCTTCTACAGTTTCGCCATCAGTTAGTTTTTTCCTGGCTTCCGTGAGCAGTGCAGCACCATCAATTGTTTTGGCATGACTTGCAGTAGTAACAGCCTTGGAAACCGGTGATGTAGTAGTTGGTGAGGATTTCCCACCGACACGGCTAGATTGAGCCAGCTTGAATTCTGCACCAGATACACGGTTAATCCATGCGTCACTGTAGGTTTTACGTAATTGTTTCAACACCGGCCTAGCAGTACTAACGCTCTCAAAAAAACCAAGTCTCAAGCGAAACCAGACCTTATCATCCTTAGTAAATTTAGATGTATAGACATGAAAGTTCTTTAAAAATGATGTTGCTGGAAATTGATCCTGAGTTATTGGTTTCAACGATGAAGCCAATGTAATTGAATAACGTTTTGTTTCTGTGGCAATCGATTGTATTGGTAACAATAACTGACATAACAACAGAATTAATAAAGCCAGAGGCATTCGCATAGATGTACTGATCATCAAAAAGCACCCATCACTGTCTCAGTTACTCTGAGCCAGTTGTATCATTATTATAAACAGTCACTAACAGACTACGGAAATCAGCGCCCTGCTGTACTTTATAGGCCACAGGCCTTAAAAAACGTACCGTCAAATATGGTCCACCAGGCAAATCACCTTCGTAACTAATATCCAGCAAAGGTGTATAGCCCGAATCTGATAAACGAATCGATTCTCGCTCTTTTAGTAGATCGGCATCGTCCTTACTAACTAAAACAGCACTCAAACGAATTTCAATCGTCTCACCATAATCTGCTGGGAAGTGCCGTTCATAGCGAATAGGGAAATTAAAGGCTATGCCAAATTCGGTTTTATCACCCAGTTCAGTTACTTCCACCTGATTGATAATCCTCGAGCGCGCCGGTTGGGCATCAACGGAACCGAGAAGAACTATATTTATCAGGAGAGTGATAAATAAGGAATTAACAATGCGGAGGACATTAGCATTAGTCAACATATTCAAACATCTTGGTGATTTTTCGAATACCTTCGACATCTGAGACAACAGCAACAATCTCATCCGACTCTTTCTTTGACAACATGCCTAATAAATAGACATTACCCTGCTGCGTGACAACCTTGACCTGGGTACCATCGAGGTCATTAAAAAAAAGTTTGGTCTTAATCTTTGTTGCCAGAGAACTATCCTGATCAGCTACCTTTTTATCCAGGCGTGAAACTACTAACACCTCATCATTTATTTTGCGTACACCTGGAATTTTAGCAATCAAATTATTAGCATGACTACGTAAAGATTTTGTTCGGGCCTGACCAGTTATTAAGACCTGCTGATTATAGCTAACAACATGAATATCCGCGCCACTGATTAACAAATCATTGGAACGTAAAATTCGACGGGCCTCTTTTTCAATCGAGTGATCCTGATACCAGCTCTTAGTGGTCCTGGCCTGATTCAGTGCAATCAAACCTCCCATACCACTCACAACGATAGTTTCAGCGCAGCCTTGTAGAAAAATTACGACACTAAATAATAGCGCAATTTTTTTAGGCAAATTACGTGCAAAGAGAGTCATGGATAATTAGAAGCTCCTCGTATTATGACAACCACTTGCATTACAGTCTTTACCTAGAGACTGAGCCGTGCTATGTCGACTATCTCTCCTAGCTCCTGGAGCACGGCCTAAACCAAGACCACCTGAATACAAATGACAGCTATCGCAGCGAACTGCACCAATAGCACTACCACTGTGACTCATATTGGCATCACGCCATAGATTCGGATATCGGTGACATAGCTGACAATTATTCATCCCTGAATGAGGTGTTGGTGCAGAGGCTTGGTCAGATGCATGGCAACCTGAAGCATTACACCCTGATGTTACACCGCTATGATCAAATGTTGCCCCAACAAATGTAGTAAATGATTTATGACAGACACCACAGTCCTGTGTGCCTCGGTTGTTATGAATCGTGTCATTGGGTGCCGCAGTACCAGTTCCACCACTACGGTGACAGGCATCACAGCGCGTAGTACCGATGGCACTATGGTTCATATTTGGATTCGGCCACTTGGCATTATAACTATGACACGATTCACAACTGATTAAAAAGTTATGATTTGGAGCCCGTGCCTTATCAGTAGCGTGACAACCTGCAGCCGCACAACCTGTTGTAATCGTACTATGATCAACACCGGCACCGGTAAAGGTATTAGTGTTCAAGTGACAGGCACTACAGTCTTTCGCGATATTGTCTCTATGCACCTGAGTATCCGGGGCAAACGTGGCATTGGCACCACTACCCTGGGTATGACAGGCCTTGCACTGCGTAGTCCCGACGGCATTATGATTCATATTGATACTCTGCCACGAGGGGTAATGATGACAGGACTCACATTTATTCAGCGCAGCATGATAGGGCTGGATGGGCTTAGGTGTAGCAGAACCACTCGGTTCATGACAACCCGAGCCGGCACAACCTGTTGTTATAAAGGTATGATCCACGAAGACATCGGCAAAGTTTATTGTGTTATGACATGATGCGCATTGCTGGCTGAAGATATTGGGGTGATTCGCCGCGCTCTGAACCGTAAAGGTTGAAAGACTCCCAGCTGTATGACAAGTCTTGCAAAGTGTTGTACCCGTTGCCGAGTGACTCATCGTCACGTTAGTCCAGTCATTATAGCGGTGACATGACTCACAACTGGTTAGACCGCCATGATTCCGTGCCCTAGTCCGATCGGTCGCATGACAGCCAGAAACGGCACAACCTGTGACAATCAAGGCGTGGTCAATTGTTGCTCCTATAAAGGTATCGGTTGTATGGCATGCAGAACAGTCTTGTGCAGCGGCTCGGGCATGGAGCTGGTCTGACGGTGCCGCCGTCGAATTACCACCCTTTACATGACAGGTCTTGCAGAGTGTTCCACCTGTGGAGTTATGATCCATCTGGACATTGCCCCAACTTGGGTAACTGTGACAGTCCTGACATTCTGCCAGGCTAGCATGACCTCGGGCACGGGCCTTATCTGTCGCATGACAACCAGCAGCAGCACAACCCGATGTAATACTTGAATGATCCAGAAGTGCTGCGGCATTAAAATCCTGCGTACTACGGTGACAGGTAGAACAATCAGTACCCATTAACTGATTGTGTACTGGGTCATTCGGCGCTGAGCGACCACCACCACCTACTTTATGACAACGGAGACAATCAGAAGTAATACCAACATGTTCAAATACCGCTACAGACCAGCCGGATGAACGGTGACACTGATCACACTCGGTCTGCTGATACAGATTATGGGTAACATCTTCGGGTGGCAAGGTCGCCGTAATACGATTTCCGCGAGTATGACAACCTCGACATTGTCTAGGTGTACCTTTAAAGATGCCATCAACATGACAAGACTCGCAATCCACACGTGAATGAAGACCCGTTAGCGGGAAACCAGTTTGAATGTGGTCAAAGGGGGCAATAGCTGCCTTAGCAATAGAGACCGGCTGTAGGATAGCAAGACACACAACTAGCAACATTAAACTTTTGAATAAAAAACGATCGTCAATTACTTTTTGCAGTAAATTCATTAAAGGTTTTCGCATCATCATAACTAATCCTCGCCCTATATCGTCAGTCGGCATACCTAGCGGCGCCCTGGTAATCTTATATCTTTAAATGATTCTGTCGTATGACATTTGTCACAACGTCGACTAAAACGCCCCATATGGACATCATCCTCTTCATGACATTGATAACATGTCGTCGGCAAATCAATTTCGCCCTTTACTGGCACTCGATGACAGGCGTAGCAGTGATTCTTCTTATGCATACCATCAAGCTTGAAATCTGTCTGTTTATCATGATCAAAGCGCCAGACCTGCCAGGAGTTCTGGTTGTGACACAGCTCACAGGCTGTACCTAATCGTTTTTTATGGACATCATCTTTTTCATGACAATTGTTACAGTCTGTCTTGGCGTCTTTATATGACTTGGTCACATGACAGTCGCCACATGACGACACTGCGTGCATCCCTAATAAGGGGAATTTGGTAATATCGTGATCAAACCGCAGTTTTTCCTGCCATCCAGCCTCATTATGGCACTTCTGACAGTCTTTACCTTCCTGGCCCTTATGAATGTCATCGGACTTATGACAGCTAATGCACTTATCATCGAGCTCGGCATAGATATCAGTACGATGACAGGCAAAGCAGTTGGCCTTTTTATGACGGCCGAACAATTTGTAATCCGTGTCTTTATCGTGATCAAATTTTATCTTATCCCACGCGGTCTCTTTATGACAGTCTTCACATTTTTCGCCGAATCTACCTCGATGAAAATCATCTGGTTTATGACAACTTACACATTTCGACTTAAGTTCGGCATAAATATCATCGCCATGACAAGCGGCACAGGTAACCTCTTTATGGCTATCTTTTAACTTGAAATCGGTATCCTTATCATGATCAAACTTGATCTTTTTCCATTCTTTTTCAGTGTGGCAATCATTGCATTTTTTTCCATAAGTACCACGATGAACATCATTAATACTGTGGCAATCATTGCAGACCTTTGATATGTCTTTATAACGCTCATTCGGGTGACAGCTGGCACAACTGACCTTTTTATGAGCCCCCTTTAATGGGAAATCCGTCTTGTCATGATCAAAACTGGACTCTTTATTCCAGGACTTTGATGTATGACAGTCACCACATTTTTTGCCTAAATTTTCATTATGGGCGTCATCATCTTTATGACAGTCATAACACTTCCCTTTCGCATCACGAAACTTGAATGGCTTGTCATCCTTGCTAAAGTGACAGCGGTTACACTGTATCCCTTTGTGTTTGCCCTCCAACTTGAAGTCAGTCGTCTCATGATCAAATATTGTGACTTCCAGACCAACGATATCGTAATCCCTGCCCTTATGGTCGGTGTGGCAGGTGCGGCATTGTCTTTCAGACAGGCCTTCGGTCTTACCGTGAAAACCTAGCGATTTATCAACATCTTTTCTAACTTCTTTGTGACAATCAAGACAATATGGATTTTGATCTTTCTCAGTAAAACTTCGACCATGACACTTGGTACAATCTGTTTCATATTTCTCATGCCCGGCAATGACCTTGCCAGGCATAAGCAATGTTTCGATAGAGGCTGCCTCAACAGTGCCTGCGACAAATAGTGCAAAGCTGACAATTAACAGCAACCGCACAATTTTTTCGTAACAAACCATCATATATATATCGAATCAGTACAAATGGACAGCAATAATATGTACGATAGCTGACACTACTAACATGATAAACAATGGAATATGTAGCACATGCCAAAGCGCAAAAATCTTTCGGTAAATTCTATACTCTGCAACCTTCCGAATACTCTTTAAATACTCACGAATATGCTTTTTACCAAGGCGAATATGTGATCTTAACTCAGACCGAGTCCAAAGCTCATCACGAGCCCGTTTACGTAACTCCCTGCTTAAACGCCATTTCAGACGCACTCGTATGAGTCTGGTTCTTATCCCCATCATCATCAACTTGGGAAACAATCCCAGCCAGGTGTCACCAGCATGTCGGGTTTGATATTCGTGCTGGCGCAATGCCTCCATAGCAGCAGTATCCATAACCAGTTCGTTTTTCAGATCAGATCGCGCCTCTTCACTCGCTTTTTTCAATTCATCTAGTGTTGCGATTCGTCCATGTAATCGTTGATTAATTTTGGTATAGATATAGCGCCCAATCAGACCACTAAACACCACCAACCCCATTGCTGAAAGGGCTACATTGCTGTTAATAGAGCCAAGACTAAAATTTGCGTGATAAAGCACCAGCAATGGGCCAATCAGTCCAAGTGCCATATGAGTTTGAAACCAGATAGAAACATTCCCGAGGCTGCGCATCCATTTATATTTCTTACGCATCGGATAAAGAAACTGACCCAACATAATCACGCCACCGATAATACCGAGTGCATAGCCAATTCCGTATTCAGCAGTCCAGTACTCTTCTATCCTTACGCGCCAACCATAAAGTACTGCTAGGATTAGCACCAGTGTAAACAAAGGCACCTGTGCGCTTATATAAACTGACTTTAATCTGACACGAAGGCTTTTGCCTTTACTCTTTTCCGTTAGATCTTGTTCTACATTCCCTGAGACTTGCATGGAAACAATGCCCTCTGTAATTACTGAACTTCAAGTTCCATTTATCGGCAGAAACTTAATTCACTCAAGCCTTATATCATACAATGACACTCAATTATGGATCGATAATAGCGCCCGAAACCTTAAGGAAACCTTAGCAAAACATATATATTAACCTTATAAAATAATCACTTACTGATATGGCGGGAAAAGTGACCTTCAAACTGGTGGTGCCAATTAAGAAAGTAATTTCAAAGCAACTTTTAGACCATTGTAAACCAAGATAATTCACCCGAACGAGCCCTGTCGTCAATGAATTGACTCGG
>CAZYTT010000047.1:0-8699 GCA_964650235.1 uncultured Gammaproteobacteria bacterium
CAACAATGGCTGGCTACCCATTGGCAATAGCACTACCCCTTTGCTACGACCTTTGAAGGCAATGGTCATCATATTCGCAACCTGTACATCAATCGACTGGGCTCAGACCCGGAGACCAGTGGTAATTACATCGGTCTATTCGGGGCGATAGCAGGGAATTCTGCCACCAATGTTATTGAAATACGTAATACGATAATTGACGGCCCCTGACCAAGATCAATGGTAACTTCAATACCGGTGGACTGGCTGGTTCCGCCCAGGATCAGATAACTATAGCCAACTGCCTGGTAACAGGTGTCATTACGGGCCTGAGCTATACTGGCGGACTAATCGGCAGCTTCAATTATAACGCCATAACGGTTACCCCCTTGTGCCAGCTGTCAGATCGTCAACAGCATGACCGTCACAACTATAAAGGGACTTGAAACCGTTGGCGTCCTGATTGGGGCCACAGCAAATGTCTTCATCGATAACACCCTCGCTTCAGGCTCAGTGAATTCCGGCATCAATACCAGCCCGGTGAAGGTCGGGGGCTGGTCGGATACGCCTATTATGACACCGCCATCAACCACAGCATCTCGGTTGATACGGTATTCGGCACTTCTGAAACAGGCACGCACATTGGTACCAGTAATATTGCCAGTTACAACGCAAGCTATTTTGCCAGTGACAATGGCCTGACAAACACCCTGGGGAGTAATAATGGCATTACCAGCAACATCAATCCTACCGGCACAACCGGCCTCCCCCTGGCACAGTTACAGGCAGGCACCAATCTATATAATAACTAGGCAAATAGCTGGGATTTCGGCACTTTGGTACAACTGCCTGGACTGATCATCGACGCCGCCAACTATCGTGATAGCAATGGTGATGGCAACCTTGATTAATCAGTGAAGAAATCATCTTGCTGCACCCCTACCCGAACTCAGAAATTTAACAAATAACCCTGCCTGAGATACGCAAATGCACTACAATAGTGCAGAAATTTTTTTAATGCTAGTACCTATTGATCAAACACGGTCTAAGCCAGTTTTCTTCACCCCTAGAATTTTATAGCGTAGCGATAAGCCAATGAAATATAATGATTTATTAGACGTACCCGGGAGTCAGGTAATGTAAGACCAGGTTATAGCAATAGCTGGTTTACTTTTTGCAATACATGCACATGACCCGAAAAAACACTAATCACAGACCAGGACCTGACATGTTGAACAGCCTTAATACGGCGGTTCTGATCATTAATCCCGCATTAACCATTACCTATATAAACTCAGCGGCGGAGATGATATTTGCGACCAGCGCCCGACTCGCGTTGGCACAGACCTTCGAGCGACTGGTGTTTGATAGCGACCACTTCATTGCCTCACTAGTACGCGCCCAGACAGAACTGCAGGCCTTTACCGAGCGCGAGAGCAGCATCACATTACACACCCTGCAGACGATAACTATCGATTGCACAGTCACCCCGGTTGATGATGAAAACCATCAGGGCCTGATACTGGAGGTAACCCAGGTCGATCGCCAGCTCCGCATTGCCCGCGAAGAAAACCTGTTAATGCAAAATCACACCGTCAAGACCCTGTTAAGGGGCATGGCCCATGAGATCAAGAATCCACTGGGTGGGCTACGCGGCGCAGCACAGTTGCTGGAGAAAGAACTCCAGGATGAAGAGCTAAAGGAATACACAAAGGTGATCATCACCGAGGCCGACCGGCTACAGAACCTGCTTAACCGAATGCTTGAACCTAACACCCCACCACATAAGCAACTGATCAATATCCATTCCGTACTTGAACATGTCTACATGCTGGTACAGGCCGAGGCCCCTGATGGAATCATAATCAAACGAGATTACGACCCCAGCATCCCGGAGTTGAACGCCGATAGGGATCAACTGATTCAGGCCGTATTGAACCTGATGCGCAATGCCGTTCAGGCCGTTGGCCAGGAGGGACATATTTTTGTCCGCAGTCGTGCCCACCGCCAGGTGACGGTAGGACATAAGCACCATCGACTCGCGATCCGCATCGATATTATCGATGACGGTCCAGGTATACCGGCAACCATTAAAGAGACCCTGTTTTATCCCATGGTCTCAGGTCGCGCCGAGGGAACCGGCCTGGGACTACCTATTGCCCAATCCCTGATCAACCTGCATGGTGGACTGATCGAGTGTGATAGCAATCCTGAACAAACTGTCTTTACTATTTTTCTTCCTCTGGAGGACCTATGAACACTGCGACCCACTCAGCTGAACAGGTATGGATTATTGATGACGACAAATCCATTCGCTGGGTGCTTGAAAAGGCCCTGAATAATGTCCAGTTATCGCATGCCTCATTTACCAGCGCGGCAGGCCTGCTGGATCAACTGAAACTCCATCAACCTGATGCCATCATCACCGATATCCGCATGCCCGGCATGGATGGCCTGGCCCTGATGGAACGCATTCATGGCAACCACCCTGATCTGCCGGTGATTATCATGACTGCCCACTCTGATCTTGATAGCGCTATCGCCGCCTATGAAGGCGGGGCCTTCGAGTATCTACCCAAACCCTTTGATGTTGATGAAGCAACCGACCTGATTCAACGGGCCATCAAACAACATAAACGCCAACAGGCCAGCCCGGTAACAGATACAAGCGCCACCCCGGAAATTATTGGCAAAGCAGTCGCAATGCAGGAGGTCTTTCGCGCTATCGGCCGCTTATCCAAGTCCAAGATTACGGCCCTGATTACTGGCGAATCAGGGACCGGCAAGGAACTGGTTGCTCAGGCCCTCCATCGCCATAGCCCACGGGCCGACGGACCCTTTATTGCCTTGAATACCGCAGCCATCCCCAAGGATCTGCTCGAGTCCGAATTATTTGGTCATGAACGCGGCGCCTTTACCGGGGCCCAGAGTCAACGACGTGGACGTTTCGAACAGGCCGATGGTGGCACCTTATTCCTGGATGAGATCGGTGATATGCCGGTAGACCTGCAGACACGGTTATTGCGGGTACTGGCCGATGGTAGTTTTTATCGGGTCGGCGGTCATACCGAGGTCAAGATCGATGTCCGCATACTCACGGCCACCCACCAGAATCTCGAACAACGTGTTGAAGAGGGACTGTTTCGCGAAGACCTTTACCATCGCCTCAATGTTATTCGCATCCATATCCCGGCCCTGCGTGAACGCCGCGAAGATGTCCCCCTGCTCATTAACCACTTTCTGCAGACGGCAGCACAGGAACTCAGTGTCGAGACCAAGCGTATCGATGCTGAGTCCGAACATTTGCTGACGCGCTACAACTGGCCAGGTAATGTCAGACAGCTGGAAAACATCTGTCGTTGGTTAACCGTAATGTCACCCGGCCAGATCATTCACGCCGAGGACCTTCCACCGGAACTCAGTGAAAACAAGAATGATGCTATCGGCAATAGCAATAGCACCAGCAATGACTGGGAACTGGCCCTGGCCAACTGGGCCAACCGCAGCCTTGGCAATGGCGAATCAGATCTGCTGGGGCAGGCCCTGCCCCGCTTCGAGTCAATAATGATTACTGCCGCCCTGAAACAGACCGGGGGTCGGCGTCAAGATGCCGCCAAGCTCTTGGGCTGGGGCCGAAATACCCTGACCCGCAAGATTAAGGAACTGGGACTGAACAACGAGACAACAGACGCCTAACAACTTTTAGGTTAACTGCGCAGAAAGTCTTTTGACTGCTCTTTGGGGCCAGCCCAGGCTCGTCGAGACTAGTCGAGTCGGATCAAGGTCGAGACAAATCAAGCGCCAAGGGCTGATTTCCCTGAGTACTGAGTATAGCGCACTGGGCAATCTGACCAGGGTCATTCCGAAGCGAAAACCGCAGGCTCGAAGAGTGTCGAATCTCAGCGGTATTAATCTCAAATTTTAGTGCCATGAAATCTCTCCGATCCCTTCTCTACATTCAGGCGTTGAGAAAACTTTTATCAGAGATCACTTAAATTCAACCGTTCAGGCGCAGACTACCAACCAGCTGTCCAATCTCACTAAGGCCATGACGTTGCATATAATCAATGATACCGGCATTGATCTGTGGACAAATCAATGGGTCATAAAACAGTGCGGTACCAATGCCGATGGCACTGGCACCGGCAATAATAAACTCTAATGCATCCTCGGCCGTGGTAATACCGCCCTGACCAATAATAGGAATCCCATGAGCCTTACAGGCCTGATAGACCTGATGCACCTTTAACAGCGCTACCGGCTTGATGGCTGGCCCGGATAAGCCACCCTGGTTATTACCGATAATGGGTTGACGCTGCTCAATATCTATCGCCATACCCATCAGGGTATTGATAACGGCAAAGCCATCGGTGCCGGCCTCTATACAACCACGAGCATTAGCAGCGATATCGGTCTGATTTGGTGACAGCTTCGTAATAATAGGCTTGCGCGTCGCCCGGCGACAGGTCTCAACCACACGGGCTGACATTGCCGGGTCATTACCAAAGGCCACACCGCCCTCCTTGACATTAGGACATGAGATATTGATCTCGATGGCGTCTATGGGTGAATCGTCAAACAGACGTGTCACCTCATAATATTCTTCGACAGTCGACCCCGAAACATTGGCAATAAAGCGCGTCTCGCTAAAATCGAGCTGCGGCAAAATGCCGTTCACAACCTGTTCAGTCCCGGGGTTTTGTAAACCAATAGCATTCAGCATACCCATTGGCGTCTCATAGACCCGGTGCGGCGCGTTTCCCAGGCGTGGCTCCAGCGTTGTCCCCTTCAGGCAGACAGCACCCACATCACGATTGGAAAATCCCTTCACTCGGGTGTACTCTTCACCAAATCCAACGCAGCCGGATAACAAGACTAGGGGTGTGTTAAACTGCATACCACAAAACTCGGAGTGCAACATCTGTCGTTGACTGTCATTCACTACCTTCACCCCATTAATTTCAAGATCAACACGCATGCCGGTACCTGTACACTAGAGTCTATTTGATGTTTCATATTGTCCTGTATCAACCTGAAATCCCACCCAACACCGGCAACATTATACGCCTCTGTGCCAATAGCGGTACCTCTCTGCACCTGATTCACCCACTGGGATTTTCACTGGATGAAAAACGCCTGCGCCGCGCCGGACTGGATTACCGTGAGTGGACCAGTGTCCTGGAATATCAGGATCTCGACCAGTTCCTGCAGACGGTCAAACCTGATCGCCTGCTGGCATGTTCAACCAAGGGGCAACAATGTTATGCCGACATACAGTTCTGCCATAATGATGCGCTGATATTTGGCCCGGAGTCGCGTGGCCTACCGATAGAGATCCTCTCCAGCCTGCCACCCGATCACGTCCTACGGATACCTATGCATACCGAAAGCCGCAGCCTGAACCTATCCAATAGTGTTGCCATTATGCTCTATGAGGCCTGGCGTCAGCAGGGCTTTAGCCGCAACTGACCGGCAGTTGCATAAGGCTTCACTGCCAGCCAGGCTAACCCAGCGTACAAACCTGTTCTCACGACAGCAGGCCACTAACCAGCAGATGGCGATCGGATACTGTCTCGACATCAAGTGCCAAGTCTACCGCCTTTAGTTGAGCCATAACCTCTTTCGGCGTATAGGCCGCTAACAATGAGTGATAAAAATCGTGACGCAGGATTGCTGGTTCACTGTCAGCATATCGATTCATCAGCACCTCGGCATCAGCATGTGATGCTGGCCGCATCAGATCCATGACAAAGACCGTGGCGCCTGGTGCCGCAACCTGTTTTATCGTCTGCCATAATATCAGCGGGTCCAGCAAATGATGCAACAGGCTATTACAGATAACCGTATCGTACAGTAAACGCGGCAGTTGATCGTCGGGCAGATAACACTGATGCAGGTGTATACGTGCGCTCAGTCCGCGCTGATCAACCATCGCCCGCCCATGTCTCAACATGGCATCGGCACCATCAATCGCATCAATCTGACACTGTTCATAGGCCTGAGCAAAACGAATACTTATATCAGCTGGACCGCAACCGAGGTCCAGCACAGCCTCACCCGTGAAGGCCGGAAACCGTTGCTGAAACCATTCGATAAAGCAGGAATGAGGCTGGTCAAAATCGGCCTCGGCATATGCCCGGGCCTGCTCACCATCGTCCATCAGATCGGGTTCAGGCTGACGCTGCATCACCATCGGCTAATGACCTCCCTGGCCCTGGCCATCAATTATCCACGACGTGCTCACCCGCATAGAGAGATGCTATCGACTCTCGTTCACGAATGATATGGACGCCGTCACCATCAACCAGCAACTCCGCCACCCTGGGGCGCGAATTATAATTGGAACTCATGGTGAAGCCATAGGCACCGGCTGAGCGTACAGCCAGGATGTCTCCTTCCATGATGGCCAGTGACCTTGCCTTACCCAGAAAGTCACCTGTTTCACACACCGGGCCAACAATATCGTAGCTCTGTTCCGTTATGCCCTGACGTTGTTGAACCGGCACGATGGCCTGCCAGGCGCCATACAACGATGGCCGTAATAAATCATTCATACCGGCATCAACAATAGCGAAATGGCGGTCCTCACCCTGCTTCAGGTATTCGACCTGAGTTAACAACACCCCGGCGTTGGCAACGATAGCTCGACCTGGCTCGATCAAAATCCGTTGCTCATTATGACCAAGGACGGCCAGTATGTCGGCGACATAGGCCGCCGGCAAGGGTGGCTGCTCATCGTTATAGCGCACACCCAGACCACCGCCGACATCGATATGATGCAGATGAATCCCCTGCACCCCCAGCTCCTCAATCAATACTAGCAACCGCTCGGCCGCCGCGACAAACGGGCCACTCTCCGTTAACTGTGATCCTATATGGCAATCAACACCGCAAATATGGATATGGGACATTTCAGCTGCCAGTTGATAGGCATTAAGGGCCTGATCAATGGCGATACCGAATTTATTTTCCTTCAGGCCAGTGGAGATATACGGATGGGTCCCGGCATCGACATCTGGGTTTACCCTGAGTGATATGGGTGCGCGGACACCTTTTTCAGCAGCAATCGTATTGATACGCCTTAGTTCAGATAGTGACTCGACATTAAAACAACCGATACCAACCTCCAAGGCACGCTGAATCTCAGACCGACTCTTGGCGACACCGGAAAATACTGTCAGTGCCGGGTCACCACCCGCCTGAATGACACGCTCCAGCTCACCCCCCGAGACAATATCAAACCCAGACCCCATCCGTGCCATAAGGTTCAGGATTGCCAGATTAGAATTGGCCTTAACGGCATAACAGATCTGATGTTCGCGGTCACCAAAGGCCTGGTCAAAGGCATGCCAATGACGCTCGATCGTGGCACGTGAATAGACATAACAGGGTGTGCCATATTGAGCCACAATCTCCTGCAGGGCGACATCTTCAGCGTACAGCTCTCCATTATCCTGGTAATTAAAATAATCCATCGTTTTACTCTTGTTCAGAAATTGTTGGGCCACGGCCAGAAATATTACCAGCACTACTGTCAGTACTTACCTCGCTAGTTGCCGATGCATCTGTAGTCGCTGTAACTGTTTCCCCTGCGAGGATTGGCTGCGACGGTCTGGACTCAGGTAGATATAAATGCCCCTTCTGTCCACAGGCCGAGATCAGCAGCAACAAGACCACTATCACCACATTTTTCATTACTATCCCTTTATTCCCTTTTTATATAACCATTTATAAAACCCGATATAAATCCAGATTAATACCTGACTCAGCTTTCAGCCACAGCTGTTGGTTCACTATGCGATTTAAAAAAGGCATGATACCGGATCACCGCCACATACGGTATAGAGAAGGAAAAAAGGATGACACCTGAAACACCAACACTGACAAGCATTGAAACAGAAACCGGACCAACGCCCTCGGACAGTATTATCTGGCTCCATGGGCTCGGTGCCAATGGCCATGATTTCGCCGGGGTAATCCCAGCATTAGGCCTAAATGATGACATGGCGATTCGATTTATCTTTCCTAATGCTCCTGAGCGCCCTGTCACTATTAATAATGGCACGGTAATGCCGGCCTGGTATGACATTTATAATGATCGTTTTGTTGACGGCGAAGATGCCGACGGAATTAATGCATCAGCAGATGCCATCATGATACTGATCCAGCGTGAGATCGAACGTGGCATCGACAGTAAACGAATTATCCTGGCCGGATTTTCACAGGGAGGTGCTATCGCCCTGCACTGTGGCATCCATAGCAAATTACCCCTTGCTGGTCTATTGATATTGTCGAGCTATCTGCCGCTAGCAGCGAAGCTTCCTCCAGCCTCAGGTTCTGCGGCACCCATATTTATGCTCCATGGCCAGTTTGACACCGTGGTCCCTCTGCCGCTAGCACAACAGTCGCAGCACCAACTGGCCGCGGCAGGCTACCCTGTTCAGTGGCAACAATACCCGATCGAACATAATGTCAGTATCGAGGAACTGGCAGATATCGGGCGGTGGATTTCTCACATGCTCTCACTAGAATAATAAAATCCACAATATCTGTGGATTTTATTATTGTTTTCAACAGCCCGCCGTTATGGCGGTGGATCAGGTGGCACTGGATAGTCAACAATATGCTCATGTGATAATAGCATAATACCACGGGCACTCTTGCCAGCACTCTCACGCTTGATCGGAATGGCCAAGAACATGGCCGTAGGGTTACCTGTC
>CAZYTT010000047.1:8799-13144 GCA_964650235.1 uncultured Gammaproteobacteria bacterium
GCCTGATTCGGAGTCACTGTCGGGGTAAAACCATCATTGAGGTTAATATAGTCCATAGTAGTCGATTTAGCATAGACATTAGCCTTGATACTGTTATCAATAGGACTAAAATCCATGGTACCTGAGAAGGTCTGATGTGTGACACTATCAATAATCTCATCCAGCTCGGTGACCTGACCTACCACATGATAAGTGCCCGAGAGATTCGCATCAACCAGTGGCATCAATGGCTGACGCAAGCCGACATACCAGCCACGTCGGGCAGCGTTACCAAGAGCCATTGGTAACTCCAACGTCTGATTATTCTCATCGTCATCATAGACTTGAGGGACAATGAACAGTTCACCATCTGAGGTCACCGCACCACTACCGGCAAAGACGCCCGGACACGCCGATTGATCACGACGAAACTGGATCGAGCCACCATACTCAATACTATACAGGCTAGGACAGGCCTCGATCGTCTTGATTAAAGAACCACCCAATGCCCCAGAGCTGTAACCATATTTATTAATATCAAGGTTCTGGCTGGTAACTGTGGCCTTACCATAATATTCGCCAGAACCCGTGGCAAAAGGATCAAGTAATTGAGCATTCGTATCAAATGCCCATTGACCGGTGCCGACCCCGATCTCAATGCCAGTATTATCGAGGAAGTGTTGATAGTTAATTACATTATAATTGGTTGTCGCTACACCCACCGTTGGATCCATTATGGGATTGAGATCAATGGAGCTGGTAACGGTATTCTGTGAGTTATTATTGGCGCCATTAATACCATCAGTGATATTGATCGTATTATTATTGAAAGAAGAGGCATAGAGGTCATTATAGCTAGTCGATGGATCTTTCCACTTACGCATGACCACCCGCAAACCATGGTCATAGATACCGAGAACATCATCATTGTGCTCACTGAGGAAAGCCATCAGGCCACCATCATTACTGATGAAACCATAAGTCGATGCCTCGGTACTGGAGTGTGCAACGGCCATACCATTCGCCGAACCGACGATACCGTTAAATCCAACTGGGACACCATAGGTCAGATAGATGTTATAGCCGGCCCCTGCATTGGGGTTTTGGTTTAGTTCATTTAGGGCCTGATCAAATAATCGAAACGGCAATGGTGGGGCATCAGCAAATGATGCCCGCAATCCCCAATAATACAGTGCACTACCACTCTGAAAATCACCAATATTATCAAATGACAATGCGCCTCCAGTGGTCGCTTCATAGTCAATAGCCCCCTCTGTAAAAGTGGCATTAGGAGCAATGAGGCGGTTACGTAATTCTAGGACATGAAATATCTCATTAGGGTTGGTGACATTCAAGTCGCCAAAGGTCTTGAAACCATCGACAAAACCAATTAACAATTTACCCGAAGCCTTATTAGGGTCTTTGATTAGAGCAATAGAAGCATTGAAATCCAGACCAGTAAAATCAATATCCTGGTCCTCCATCATACGCACGACCGAGCCAACCTCATTAAGGGTAAAATTACTGAGTTTATTAATGACATTAGGATCCAGCGTTTTACCAATTTGCTGGAACACGGCCTCTGACACCGGCGTGACATTCACCAAGTCACCATAGACCAGTGCACGCATTGTCACAGGCGTGACACCATCCATAAAACTGACCCTAAGGCCCAGAGTACTTGATGGTGGCTCAGAGGTATAGAGAGTAAAACCACCACTGGCATCGGTTACCGGGCATGCACCATCACAGGGAATAATCGTCTCGTTAATTATCGAACCATCGTAGGTAAACCGAACTAGTTCAATCGGGGTGCCAGCCGGCATGGCGGCAAAACCAACGGTACCAGTAACATCGGCCTGGCTAGTGGTACTGAAAAAACCGAGCAAGCTGGCAAACAGATGCTGGGGCAACCCCTGAGACTGCTGAGCACTGGTAACAGACAATGCGGGTGCCATTGCCACTCCACTTACAGCACGACTCACTCGCTGAACCGGGTCATTATTGACACTGCATGCCGTAACCACTAATGGTAACAATATTACGAGCAATGTACGGATCTTAATCATCAATAGTAACCTTATATACTTACAACCAGCCTGCTTGCGTTAAACGTGACGTCAGTCGCTGCTTTCTTCGTCTTATCAGCAACATCATACCCAATATCAGGATAGCTACTGCAACCAAGGGATACATGGCCCCATAGACCAGCGGGGTCAATGCCCAGCGGGTCATGGTTCTTAAGACAGTATGCTGGCGAATAAAATCCGCAATCGGTGGCGATGTCTGATAATAAAAATGTACCAGCATCTGACCCAATTCATTGGTCATCAGCACATTGTCGCGAAAACGACGTAAGACAATAACATGATCATCCAGATAACTGCCGTAGGCCGCCGTAGCTATAAAACAGCCGCTATCGACTGTTGCCCCACCTAGGGCCAGATCCGGAATCGTTGCCGCAGCAACCTTGGCCTGCACAGTCATTGTGTTATCGGTGAAATCAGGATCACCCGGCAGCGGTGATGCAACCAGAAAACGTTGGTAGACATCACCCTCTTCCAGCGGTCTGACGGTTACATCCATCGTCTGTAGGGTGCCGTTTACGACCTCACCAAATTCACAACGTAACAGACGTGTATCAGATGCATAAGTACAGGGTCGTGTAGCAGAGACATATTGAAGGTTTTTAGCCAACTGGGCTTCGATAAATATATTATCTGCAATGATATCGCCAACATTAAGTACGGCGATACGCAGATTCATGGATTTATTGACCTCAAAATCTGTTCCGCGTGTGGCAACATCGATTGACAGGTTGATACCGTTAAGACCGTCACGACAACCGTTACCATCAGGGTCAAGTCCGGCAGCATCCTCATCTGGACAGGCATCCAGTGCTAGGTCTCGTGACTTAATTACAAACTGGTGGTGACCAGGTGTGGCAACTATGAACTCATAATTATCAACCTGCGACATATCATCTACGACTGTCCCCGATTCCATATCAGTTAACGAGATAATTACCCCTGGCTTGATATCTGCTGGCGCCCATTGCAGACGATAGGTACCAGAGACCTGGAATGAACTAACGGTAAGGATCCACAGCTTCTCAGCACCAGGTCCCTTGATATCATTCCAGTATTGCTCATCGTTCTTGATCCAGCCCTGATGATCAAAATAGGCCGAGGCAATATCAGTTAGCTCAAGCACCGGAGAATCATATTTATTATCAAAATCATCGGCGGCATCAGTCAAAGAACCAAGCCGTACTGGTGTACCTAATCGATCACCGGCACTGGTGACCAATACCGGAGTGATTTTCAGATTCCAGTCATCTGCATTGGCATACGTGACGAATGACAACAACAATAATGTCAATGCCATACCCATCATGACCGTTTTCAAAGGCGTAATCCTGTCTAACAAAGTTATCATGGTGCTACCTGATCATAGAAACGCAACCGGATTTCATCAGCCACCTCGGTTCTGAACCAGTAAGCCTCCCACGGGCTCATGATCATACTGCCATCAATTGGATTCTTTAGGTCATAGGTATTACTAGCCGTATTGTAACGATAAATCGTACCTGTCACCCAGCCATTGGCAACAGCCTGTTCCCAGGTCAGCCAGTCCGTAGTTTGAAGACAACCTACCGTAGCTGTGGCATTACAGATTCGGGCATCGACCATCAGGTCCTTGGGTGTAGAATAAGGATTGCCTATCATCGCCCCCCCAATAGGCAAGGTCATCTCAAAGGGATCGGCCGTCTGTACATCGTTATATTGATCATCCAGTATTACCGAGGTCGATAATTGATTGACGATATAAAAACCTTCCCCAGGGGCCACAAAATTTGTCTTTTCGTAACCACCAGTAAACATACCCGGTTGTTGGGCTGAGACCCACCGGTAGACTACTGGCAAAGATTGTTGCGCTACTAGGTCGTCACCAAATAAGAATGATGTGCGATTCTCCGCTAATGATGTCGGCACAGCAATCATGCTCCAGCCTGGATCAATATTCAGTCCTGCACCTGTTGCACCATCATCATTAGCGATGGTTATCACCGCCGACGACGGCGTGCTCATTGATGCACCCACGGCATTACTGAGGGTTACCTTAAACGTCTCATTTGGCTCAAAATTGGTATCATTGATGATAACTACGTCAAAGGACTTATCGCTGGAATCCCCATTCAGCCAGGTCAATGTGCCACTGTTAGCCGTATAGTCCACACCCACGGTGGCAGGATTCGTTGCGCCACCATCTGCACCGGTCTGGTAGTCGACCGATACATCACCCAGAATACCGGCAACTCTACTCACAACTATCGTAGCAATAGCTTGGTTTTCAAACACGGTGA
>CAZYTT010000048.1:0-3620 GCA_964650235.1 uncultured Gammaproteobacteria bacterium
GTTGAACCTGGCGTGTGGGGAGCGAGAGTGTGGCACTGGTGTGTATGGATGATGTGGATCAGACCGCCGGTCATGCCCAGTGGGAGTCAGCCCTGTTTCATCTCTACAATCGACTGCAAGGCCGTCGTGGCCAGTTAATTATGACCGCCAATGCCGCGCCAACCGGTCTGGCCATTAGCCTGGCCGATCTTCAGTCACGCCTGTGCTGGGGTTGGGTGTTCCAGTTACATATGCTCAATGACGAGGAAAAAAAATTGGCCCTGCAACTACGGGCGCGGAGCCGGGGCCTCGAGATGTCCAATGATGTCTGTGATTATCTGCTGCGCTATTTTCCCCGCGATACCCAGGCCCTGTTTGGCCTGCTTGATCAGCTTGATGTGGCATCGCTGGTCGAGCAGCGGTGCCTGACCGTACCCTTTGTCAGGTCGGTTTTAAAATAGACACCGATTGTTATTTTTAGCTGGTCTATTTAGTAGGCATAAGCTGGGGCAACAAAGGCCTTAGTTTGACGCCTCAAGCTGTGCTGCGGTTCGTGCAATACGTCGTCCCAGGGCATGACCGAGTCGTTTTTCTTCCTCGCTAATGTCCTTGTCATTATTGGGGCCGGAAAAATGGCTGGCGCCGTAAGGGGTGCCACCGGTACTGGTCTGGCTCAGATCAGCCTCAGTATAGGGCAGGCCGACAAGCATCATGCCGTGATGAAGTAGTGGGATCATC
This sequence comes from uncultured Gammaproteobacteria bacterium, assembly GCA_964650235.1. GTDB lineage: Bacteria > Pseudomonadota > Gammaproteobacteria > SZUA-140 > SZUA-140 > CAZYTT01. The sequence goes on from CAZYTT010000048.1 coordinate 718, forward strand.
ATCGATAGCAGGGTACTTTCCTGGCCGCCATGGAGTGAGCCTGTGGCGGTGAAGACCCCGGCAGGTTTGTTACACAAGGCGCCTGACAACCATAACGACCCGGTGGTATCCAGAAAGTGTTTCAATGGGGCGGCCATATTACCAAAACGGGTCGGGCTGCCGAGTATCAACCCTGAACATTGGTCCAAGTCTTCGAGTGTGACATAGGGCGGCCCCTGATCGGGTATTGTATCTGCCACGGCCTCACACTCGGGCGAGACACTGGGAACGGTGCGGATGCGGGCGCTGACCCCATCAACCTCTTCAACACCTCGGCCGATCAGTTTGGCCATCGTGGCTACGTGACCTGAGCGACTGTAATAGAGAATCAGGATGTCCATGTTAGATGATCTCCAGTACATTCTCAGGTGGGCGCCCAATGGCGGCTTTATCACCATTGATGACAATCGGGCGTTCAATCAGGATAGGGTATTTGACCATGGCCTCTAATAATTGTTGCTCAGTCAGATCTTCGCTATCAAGTTTGTTTTCTTTGTAGGCCTGTTCCCCGGTTCGCATCAAATCACGGGCACTGAAATTTAATTTGGTCACGATCGACTGTAAAGTTTGTACGTCGGGCGTCTGGGTGAGGTACTCTATAACAGTGGGGTCGAGGTCTCTTTCCATTAACAGTGCCAATGTCTGTCGTGATTTTGAACAGCGCGGATTATGATAAATAGTTATCGCCATGATTTGCTCCCTGATGCATTTTCAGGGCATGATAATACCGTCTTTAGGGGCTTCTTGACAGTCTGTGTGGGGCGATGCTACTGTCGATTTTGGCTCTAGAGACTAATTTGTAACTGCATGAAAAATAAAATGATTCGTGAGTTGGGGCGGGATGTTAATACACCATAACAGGTATATAGGGGCTAAGGCTCTGATCGTAGTGGCTTTGCTGTCGTTGGTGGCCTGTGCAACAGCGCCGACGCAGGAGATGAGTGATGCCCGTCAGGCTGTGCAGGCGGCAAAGGAAGCCGGTGCCAGGCAGCATGTACCAGAGCTATTGAAATCAGCGGAACAACAACTGGAGCAGGCCGGTGTCGGCCTGCATCAGCATGATTATCGCACCGCACGCAAAGAGGCGCTCGCTGCCAGAACTCATGCCTTTGATGCCCAGGAGATGGCCCTGGCCCTGGCGGCGGCGGTGAAGGCAGCTGACCAAGCCCGGGCTATTGGCGTACTATCGGCAGAGACTGATGTGTTATTACAGCAGGCCCGGCAGGCAGCGAGTGAAGGCGATGTGCAGGTCACTGTACGACTCGCCAACGAAGCCCGGAACATGGCCGAGCAAGATTTGCGCCTGGCTAAATAACCTGGCTAATAAAACTAGTTAAATCTATTCAGGATAGACACATGAAAAGAGCTGAATCCCTATTTGAGGGTTTCTTATGGAATAGTCGTTATGTGGTACTGGTTGCCGTTATTGCCAGCCTGTCGATTTCCCTAGCGATGTTTTATTTGGCGACCGTCGATGCCTATTACACTGTCATCCACCTAGGTGAATATGCCTCTCCGGCACTGGACAATATCAGTCGGGCAGAGCTGCGTGGTGCAACAGTGACCCACATTGTTGAAGTTATTGATGGTTATCTACTGGCGACTGTATTACTGATCTTTGCCCTGGGTCTGTATGAGCTCTTTATCAGTAAGATCGATCAGGCAGAACATTCAGAGGCCGCCTCAGGTGTTTTATTGATTACCAGCCTGGATGACCTGAAGGCCCGACTGGCCAAGGTCATACTGATGATCTTGATTGTGCGCTATTTTGAGCATGTTGTTAGCATGAAATTTGATACGCCTTTACAGATTCTTTATCTGGCCCTGGGTATCAGTTTTATTGGACTGGCCCTGTATCTGTCGCACAAGGCCGATAGCGACCATTGAACGAAAAAACGCCTGTTAGCAGGCGTTTTTTCGTCAATTATGCTGACACAACGATCAGGCCTCACACAATCCTTGTGCCGCCTCAAGCACTAGGGCATCAAACTCTTCGCTGCTCATTAGATTGCGTTCGGCAACTATTACATCGACAGGTTTGCCTGTCTTTTCTGATTCCTTGGCTACCTCGGCTGCAGCGGCGTAACCGATGCGGGTGTTGAGTAGCGTCGCCAGTCCGACACTTTGATGTAGAAATGCTTTGCAGCGTTCACGATCAACCTGCAGGCCTTTGAGGTTGCGTTCTGTGGCGGCATTGATAGCATTCGTTAACCACTCCATGGCATCGAACAGGGCAGAACCCATGGCTGGCATCATCACATTGAGTTCAAGTTGACCGGCCTGGGTCATAGCACTGATAGCTGCATCCTGCCCGAGTATCTGGAAACAGACCTGATTGAGCATCTCGAACATCACCGGGTTGACCTTGCCGGGCATAATGCTGGAGCCTGGCTGTACGGCTGGTAATAAGATTTCACCCAGACCGGTACGCGGACCAGAAGCTAATAGACGCATATCATTGGAGATCCGGATCAATTCGAGAGTGACGTCACGGATGGATGAAGACAGGTGCTGAACGTCATGCATTGATTGCATCTGGGCCGCCAGTTTTGCGGCTGGGCGAATTGATTCACGGGTCAGTTGGGCCAGTTCTGCGGCGACATTACTAATATAGTCTGGCGAGGTATTAAGGGCGGTACCGGCGGCGCTTCCACCGAGACCAATTTCACATAAGGGGTCGCGAGTCTGCTCTAGCCGTTCTACACAACGTCGTAATATCCAGGCATAGGCATTAAATTCTCGTCCGATAGTGGTAGGCACGGCATCTTGCAGATGGGTACGTGCACTCTTGACGGTGGCGTGTTCTGCTGTTGCTATACGGGCAAATTCATCGGCCATTGAATCAATAGCACTCAACAGTCGTG
>CAZYTT010000048.1:3720-13099 GCA_964650235.1 uncultured Gammaproteobacteria bacterium
GTTGCTATACGGGCAAATTCATCGGCCATTGAATCAATAGCACTCAACAGTCGTGGGAGTTTAGCCAGGGCGGTCAGGCGTATGGCTGTTGGTATCGTATCGTTGGTACTTTGGCCCATATTGACATGATCATTGGGATTTATAGGGTCGTAACTACCGCGTTGACCACCCAGAGCTACATTGGCGAGATTGGCGATGACTTCATTACTGTTCATATTGTGACTGGTACCGGCGCCGGCCTGGAAACGATCAACAACAAATTGATCCATGTGTTCTCCAATCAGAACCTTGTCACAGGCCGCTGTAATTGCATCCGCAAGTTTTTGATCGAGCCAGTCGCCTTTGGCATTGGCGACAGCAGCAGCGCGTTTGATACGGATATGGGCACGAACAAAATCCGGGTCAGGTAAGCGACCACTGATGGGAAAGTTTTCAATCGCGCGAAAGGTCTGTATGCCATACCATGCTTGTTCCGGTATCTCCAGACTCCCAAGGCTGTCTTTTTCAGTACGTGTCGTAGCTGAGTTCATGATGAAATCCTGTCAGTATGTTGAAAATTAGACCGCTATTATATGTGTCTTTTTAAAACTGTCCTAGTCAGGTGATTGGTTAAATAATTGGCCAAGTATTTCATCAGGTGATATTTGAAAATTATTATCAATTGTAGTTATACAAGTTGAATTGTAAGGATATGTAAAATATATAATCAAAACCCTAAAGAAGATTGTGATATTGGTTGTTTTATATTAGATTGGTGGCAGAAATAATTCTGTATCGATTTTTTTGCGGGTTAATTTGGAGGAAGTATTATGAAACAATTACAGGTTTTGATTGTTGCTGTAGTGATGTGTCTATCTGCTGGCATTGTAATGGCTGATAGCAAGGATAAGAAAGATGGCGATGATTGGGCAGATTTCAGAACGATGATGACTGAGCGCAATAAAATGGTCCGCAGTATGATGGCAATGACACGTGAGACAATGAAAATCGTCCGCGACATGAATCATAAGCCCTCGGCAGAAGATAAAGATAAGCTCAATACAATGATTAACGACATCGATAAATTAATTGAACATGATGTTGATACAGGCAAGAAGATGATGAAGAAATGGAAGAAAGATGACTGGGGTGATAAGAGGACCCAGGACAAAATGTAATCATTGTCTTTAATATAAAAAGGGCGTCTTTGACGCCCTTTTTTTTATCCAGATTCTGGGTAATAATTTTTAACACAAAAATATTGTTGTTGTATCCTTCTGTTTTAGATTGTTGAATTAAAGTGTTGTTCTGGTGGTGTCGTTAAGCAGTAACTGTTGGCAGATTAGGTTTATCTGGTTGACGTCAGGGTGAAAATTTGATGCGTTCGTCTGGATATGCCAAACTGTGATTACTTTTAATTAAATAAAGTATTATTATATAGGGGAGGGTGTTATGCCTGCAGCAAGAAAAAAACCAATTGTAAAAAGTGCGGCAATAGATAATGTAATTCAAAAGGCAGTTTCAGGTCTGGCCGAGGCCAGCGAAAATTGCGCAAAAGCTGTTGAGACTCGTGCAGTAGCAGCAAAGAAAATGATTGTAGCCGGTAAACGGCTTGCCAAGAAAAAGGCGACACTGTCAAAGCGTAAAAGAACAGTGACGGCTAAACTGAAAAAAACTCCTGATGCTGCAAATCGTAAATTATTAGCAGCGACTGTTAAAGAACTTGCGGCAGTCACTAAAGAAAGCACTAAAAACAATGCTGAGAAATCTGCCAATGCTGCTGAACTGGCGGCATTGAAGGCCAGCCTGAAGCGGGCCAGGGCCTATGTAAAAGTGATGGCTGCGGCAGATAAGGTATTAAATAAACCGGTTAAAAAACGTCGGGTAAAGCGTGCCTGAACGGGATGATTTGAACGACGAAATATCGGGGCAATGCCCCGATATTTTTATTACTTCAGGGTGAAATAAATAGTCAACTATTGGTGTGAGTCAGGATGATTATTGTCGATACCAGCGCTGCGTCAGCGCCTTTAACACCTTGTCGGGGTAGCGGCGTTGGCCATAGCTGCCATTGTAGCGTGCCAGTGCGGGACGAATTTTTCCGTTTTCCATATCCAGATAATATTTCAGGATAGTACAACCCAGTCGTAGATTGGTGTTGGCATCAAACAGATTGTCATCGTTGTGGCCGATCTCTTTCAGCCAGAACGGCATGACCTGCATCAGTCCCTGTGCGCCTGATGATGAAATCGCCCAGTGATTAAAGTCACTCTCGACCTCAATCACGGCGAGGACCAGTTCGGGCGGGATACCTGCCTGGGTCGCCTCCTGGTGGACAAGACGGAGGATGTCAAGCCGATGTTGCGGGTCCGCAACGGTTTGACTTAGCCTATGAGACATATCCACAAGCCAGACCTCGGCATCAAAGCGGTCGTTAAAACTGTCGCTGCGGTCGATTGCGGTTATCAGCCGTGACCTCAGGGCCTGATCAGTGCTGGTATGTTCAGTGTTAGCCTGGGCACCCTGGCAAAGCAGTAGAACAACTAACAGCAGGACCGCACTGGACGTGCGAGTGAGGTGTCCTGATGATGTTAGTGATCTGGCGTAGAGACCCTGTCCGGGCATATGAAATTCTCCGCTGCGGGAACTTCATATTTAATCGGTCAGTTTGATACGTTTCTTGAGTTCATCGATCAGTCCACTCAGGGCGATATCCTGGCTGTCCTGGTCGCGTCGGGCCTTATATTCCACCATACTGCTGTCCAGACCACGCTCACCGAGTACCAGTCGGTGGGGTATGCCGATCAGGTCGGCATTGGCAAACATAACGCCAGGTCGTTCCTTGCGGTCATCGAGGAGGACAGAATAACCGGCTGCCAGGAGTTGAGCGTATAGTTCCTCAACAGCCTCCTTCAGGCGTTGCGATTTATGCATATTCAACGGTAGTAGCGCAATCTGAAAGGGTGCAATGGCATCCGGCCAGATAATGCCGCTGTCATCATGGTTCTGTTCAATAGCGGCGGCGACCAGACGAGAGACGCCGATGCCATAACAGCCCATGGTCATGACGACTGATTTACCCTGTTCATCCAGACATGTAGCCTGCAGGGCCTCACTGTATTTTGTGCCGAGTTGAAAAATATGACCGACTTCAATACCACGACGGATAGCCAGTTCCCCGTTACCATCAGGGCTGGGATCACCGTCGACGACATTGCGGATATCAACACTGTGACTGGGTTCAGCCAGGTCACGACCCCAGTTCACGCCGGTCAGGTGCAGGCCATCGTAATTAGCGCCACAGACAAAATCAGCCAGATGGGCGGCGGCATGATCGACCAGTACCGGGATATCTAGGCCCACGGGGCCGATACTGCCGGGTTTACAACCACAGGACGCTATAATTTCTGCCTCATCGGCAAAGCTTAATGGCGACAGGATGTTAGGGAGTTTGCTGGCCTTGATCTCATTGAGTTCATGATCGCCACGCAGGACCAGGGCGACAACACCAGCGGCTTTACCGTCTTCATTGCAGGCCTTCACCACCAGGGTTTTAATGGTCTGAGCTGTGGCTACGCTCAGGAACTCGGCGGCATCTTCAATGGTATGTTGATTCGGGGTGTCGACGGTGGCCATGGCAGCACTGGCCGCAGGGCGTGGGGTGTTAACAGGTAAGGTGGCGGCCATTTCCACATTGGCGGCGTAATCACTACCACTGGCAAAGGCGATGGCATCTTCGCCCGAGTCAGCCAGGACATGAAATTCATGCGAGGCATCACCACCGATGGCACCGGTGTCAGCTAGAACGGCACGAAACTCCAGTCCCAGGCGGGTGAAGATCCTGGTATAGACGTCATACATAATGTCATAGGTCTGCTGGAGCGAGGACTGATCGACATGAAAGGAATAGGCATCCATCATCAGAAATTCCCGCGCTCGCATGACACCAAAACGCGGACGACGCTCGTCACGGAATTTTGTCTGTACCTGATAAAAGGTGGCCGGTAACTGTTTATAGCTACGAATCTCGCGTCGCACCATATCGGTAATGACCTCTTCATGGGTCGGGCCAAAGCAGAACTCGCGCCCATGACGGTCATTCATGCGCAGCATTTCGGCGCCCATTTGATCCCAGCGGCCTGATTCCAGCCATAATTCTGCTGGCTGAACGGCAGGCATCAACACCTCCTGGGCACCGCTAAGATTTATCTCCTCGCGCACAATGGCCTCAATATTACGCAGTACGCGCAATCCCAGTGGTAACCAGGTATAGAGCCCGGCAGCGAGGCGACGGATCAGGCCGGCACGGAGCATCAACTGGTGACTGACAATCTCGGCATCAGAAGGGGTCTCTTTCAGGGTGGCCAACAAAAAACTGGACAGGCGCATATTCTGTAATCCATGGTTTGCGATGAAGTAGTAGGCTGGCCACAGGGCCAGGCGGCTAGGGATTGTAGCAGGAAATCAGCGGCGTGTGGCTATCCAGCCCGGATCGACGGTTTAGTGTGACTCGGTGTCAGAATCAATAATAAAGCGCATCGATAGGTCGATGGCCTTTATATCTTTGGTCAATGAACCGGTTGATATACGGTTAACCCCGGTCTCAGCGATCGTGCGCAAGGTCGCCAGCGTGACACCGCCCGAGGCCTCAAGCTCGGCGCGACCAGCGTTCAGCCGGACGGCCTCCACTAACAGCGGTACATCAAAATTATCTAGCAATAGGATGTCGGCACCGGCCTCGATGGCCTGGTTTAATTCATCCAAGTTCTCAACCTCGACCTCAATGGGTAGTGGTTTGCCCAGGTTGCGTGCCCGTTTGACGGCCGTCGAGATTGAGCCACTGGCGATGATATGGTTTTCTTTGATCAGGATGCCATCATAGAGGCCATAGCGGTGATTGCTACCACCACCACACAGTACCGCGTATTTCTGGGCCTGTCGCAGGCCGGGAATGGTCTTGCGGGTATCTAATAAAGTAACCGGGAGGTCAGCAACACAATCGGCGTAATGACGTGTCAGTGTGGCTGTACCCGAGAGGGTCTGGAGAAAATTCAGTGCCGTTCGTTCTGCGCTTAGTAAAACCGGGGTGGGTCCGGTTATCTTGCAAAGGACCTGGTCAGTCGAAACACGATCGCCATCATTTACCAGCCACTCAATGGTGACACCATCGGCCAGTTGACGAAAGGTCTGGGTAAACCACACTTTGCCGCAGATCACGGCATCTTCACGACTGATCACCTGGGCGGTTGACTGATCAACGCTTTCGATCAGGCAGGCAGTGATATCACCACTGCCGAGATCCTCGGCCAGTGCCTGCTGGACCTGCAGATGGATGGCATCGTTGACGCTGATGGACGGTTTGCTTGTCATTGAATCATCGGCTCGAGAGAATCAAATTTAATGGCCACACATCATACTATAGGATAGCGGTAGAAATCTCATTTGAACTGAAAGGTAGGACTTATGACTCAGTACTCAGAAATATTATGATCTGGCAAGGTGAATATTTCTCACTACCATGATCCAGCAGACTTGAAACCCCGACATATATCCCCATTATTAACAGTAGATTATTGCACTGCCGGGGAGCTACCTCGGCCCTCATAAATAGAACGGAGTGGGGAAAACATTATGCGAATGGATAAATTAACCAGTAAATTTCAACTGGCTCTGGCTGATGCCCAGAGCCTTGCTGTAGGCCGTGATCAGCAGTTCATCGAACCGGCTCACCTGATGATCGCCCTGCTGGATCAGCAGGGAGGTTCAGCGCGCCACCTGCTGGCCCAGGCCGATGTCGATGTCAGGACATTGCGTTCACATCTGGGTGAGGCCGTGGATAAATTACCTAGCGTTGAGGGTGCGGCGGGCGATGTCCATGCCTCCAATGACCTTGGTCGACTGTTGAATGTCACTGATAAACTGGCCCAGCAGCGGGGTGATCAGTACATCTCCAGTGAGCTGTTTATCCTGGCTGCAGTTGAAGACAAGGGCGCACTGGGCAAGATGATGCGCGAGTGTGGTGCCAGCAAGGTTGTTGTTGAAAAGGCCATCGATCAGCTACGCGGTGGCGAGGCAGTCAATGACCCGAATGTTGAAGAACAGCGTCAGGCGCTGGAGAAATATACCGTTGATCTGACTGAGCGCGCCGAACAGGGTAAACTTGATCCGGTCATCGGCCGTGATGACGAGATCCGTCGTACCATTCAGGTACTACAACGCCGGACCAAGAATAACCCGGTGCTGATCGGTGAGCCCGGTGTCGGTAAGACAGCCATCGTCGAGGGCCTGGCCCAGCGTATTGTTAATGGAGAGGTGCCTGAAGGACTAAAGGGCAAACGCCTGTTATCACTGGACATGGGTTCCCTGATTGCCGGTGCCAAATTCCGTGGCGAATTCGAAGAACGTCTGAAGGCGGTATTGAATGACCTGTCCAAACAGGAAGGGCAGATCATCCTGTTTATCGATGAGCTGCATACCATGGTTGGTGCCGGTAAGGCCGAGGGTGCGATGGATGCGGGTAATATGCTCAAGCCAGCACTGGCACGTGGTGAACTCCACTGTGTTGGCGCCACCACACTGGATGAATATCGCCAGTATATAGAAAAGGACGCCGCGCTGGAGCGGCGCTTTCAGAAGGTATTGGTGGATGAACCGAGTGTCGAGGATACTGTGGCTATTCTCCGTGGTCTGAAAGAAAAATACGAAGTTCATCATGGTGTCGAAATCACCGATCCGGCCATTGTAGCCGCAGCGACGCTGTCGCACCGTTACATCACCGATCGGCAGATGCCGGATAAGGCCATCGACCTGATTGATGAGGCCGCCAGTCGTATCCGTATCGAGATGGATTCCAAGCCCGAGCAGATGGATCGCATGGAGCGACGTCTGATTCAATTGAAGATTGAGCGTGAGGCCCTAAGCAAAGAGGGCGACGAGGCGTCCAAGCGACGTCTGGCCACACTTAATACTGAGATCAATCAGCTCGAACGTGAGTTTGCTGATCTGGAAGAGATCTGGAAATCGGAGAAGGCCGCGCTACAGGGTGCGCAGAGGATCAAGGAGTATCTGGATCAGGCCCGTATCGAACTCGAGACAGCGCATCGTGCTGGTGATCTGGCGCGGATGTCCGAGTTACAGTATGGTCGCATCCCCGAGCTGGAAAAACAGCTAGTCGCTGCATCGCAGGCCGAGACCCAGGAGATGAGCCTGTTGCGTAACAAGGTCGCTGATGAAGAGATCGCCGAGGTTGTCTCGCGCTGGACAGGTATTCCGGTATCGAAGATGCTCGAAGGCGAGCGTGACAAGCTATTGCGTATGGAAGATGCCCTGCATGAACGTGTTATTGGACAGGATGAGGCCGTCGCTGTCGTCTCCGATGCCATTCGTCGTTCACGTGCCGGTCTATCCGACCCCAATCGCCCCAATGGTTCGTTCCTGTTCCTCGGGCCAACCGGTGTAGGTAAGACCGAGCTCACCAAGGCCCTGGCTGGTTTCCTGTTTGATACCGAAGAGGCGATGGTACGTGTCGATATGTCCGAGTTTATGGAGAAACATTCGGTGGCACGTTTGATCGGTGCCCCCCCGGGTTATGTCGGCTATGAAGAGGGTGGTTACCTGACGGAAGCTGTGCGCAGAAAACCCTATTCGGTGGTATTGCTCGATGAGGTCGAAAAGGCTCATCCCGATGTCTTCAATATTCTGTTACAGGTACTGGATGATGGTCGCTTGACCGATGGTCATGGTCGTACTGTCGATTTTCGTAACACCGTCATCGTCATGACCTCGAACCTCGGTTCACATGTTATCCAGGAAAAGGCCGGTGAAGAAAATTACGATGATATGAAGGGTGCAGTCATGGAGATTGTCGGTCAGCACTTCAGGCCAGAGTTTATCAACCGCATTGATGATGTCGTCGTCTTCCATCCGCTGGTCAGTGAACAGATTCGTCGCATTGCGACAATACAGCTGGCTACACTGAGTGAACGTCTACATGATCGTGATATGAGCCTGGAGTTGACCACTGCCGCGCTCGATAGTCTCGGCGAGGCCGGGTTTGACCCTGTCTATGGGGCACGGCCACTCAAACGGGCAATTCAGCAACAACTGGAAAACCCGCTGGCCCAGCAGATCCTTGCTGGCCAGTTTGGACAGGGTGACACCATCGTTGTTGATCTGGTCGATGATAAATTGACGTTCAATAAGCAGGGTGCTGAGCAGGTGTCGGCAGCTTAAAAAGCAGGGCTGATCCATTAAGGTAAGAGGTAGAAGAGGGATGGTACGAAAGTGCTATCCCTTTTTGTTTGTCTTCTAGCCATACATGGAATTGTCAAAATAGTGTTTTTTAGATTTTGGTATAGTAGGCTGATGTTTATGTTGGCTCTCATATCTTAGATAGGTAGTTACTGCGTATCTATGATATGAGAGTGATTGTCTATTTAACTGTAAAGTACACGGAGCCGACATTTGATCGAGATATATACTGAATTATGAGTGGTCTGGAAAGTATAGGGTATAGCGACTGGTTTGAGAGTCGAATTGATGCTGAAATAATTGGCGTTCATAGCTTGGCACGAATTTTTTCTGTAAATAAAGACAGCTACACAGTGTCTAATGGAGGAGAGGAAATATATGCTGAATTGTCAGGAAACCTACTTCACTGTTCCGAATCCGCTAGTGAACTTCCTACTACGGGTGACTGGGTATATGCTGATTTTTACGATGATGATACTCATGCCATTATTCATGGCGTCTTACCTCGAAAAACACTTTTAAAGAGAAAAACAGCTGGAAAATTAATTGATTTCCAGTTGATCGCTGCAAACATTGACGTTGCTTTCATTGTTCAATCATTGAACTATAATTTCAATTTGAGAAAATTGGAACGCTATTTGGTTATGGTCAATGAAAGTGGTATTGAACCTGTTATTCTGCTGAGTAAGTGTGACCTAGTCTCTAAAGCGAAAGTTGAAGAAATTAAGGAAACAGTTCAGGCGCTCGCGCCGCAAGCTTCCATAGTAGAGTTTAGCAATTTGAGTCGAGAGAATATTGATTCAGTTACTCGCTCATTAAGTAGCGGTTCTTCTTATTGTTTGTTAGGTTCATCTGGTGTTGGTAAAACCACCTTGATAAACAGCATAATCGGTGATGATAAATATGAGACTAAGCCAGTCAGTAAAATACAGAGCAAAGGGCGGCATACTACAACAAGCCGCCAATTAGTTCGTTTAGAGAGCGGGGCAATGATAATTGATAGCCCGGGGATGAGAGAACTTGGCAGTATGTCAGTGGATGATGGCTTAGATGAGACTTTTTCAGAAATAGTGGAGCTTTCACAAATCTGTAAATTTAGTAATTGTTCTCATATAAATGAAAAAGGCTGTGCAATCCTTGCCGCTATAAA
>CAZYTT010000049.1:0-3153 GCA_964650235.1 uncultured Gammaproteobacteria bacterium
TGGTCAACGCCCCTGAAAATTTTGTCAGTATCCAGAATCAATTAGGTGGGGCAGGTTACTATAGTAGCATTCAGTATTTGTCACCGGGTATTGATGCGCACCAGGGTCAATATCGCCACCTGATTGATAATCTGGGTCAGAAGAGGCGAACAGCCCTGGATGCCGGCGAAATTATTGTCACTATAGATACGACGGATATTTCAGATACCTCAAATTCTACCCAGGTCAGTGTTACGTTGATGGCACTAGCGGCTGATCATGTAAATCAGCAAGGGGTTTTCATAGCTGTTATTGATAATGATTACCTCTGGGATGTGGGCTCTCTTTTACCACAGGATTATTCGCTGGCAATTTACACTAGTACCAGGCAGCGTCTGTTCCAATCCAGCCCCTTAACCGCAGCGGTTGAGTCAGCGCTGTGGAAGGAATTTGCTCAAAATATTAGCGCCACCCTGACGGTAGGTAGGCCGCATGACAGGCGTCTGCTGACATATTGGACCCTGTTCACTGAAGGTCAGTTTGACATCGCTGACTGGGTTATTGTCGTGAGCCAGAGTGAGGGTGTGGCACTGGCATCGATTGCGGTATTTAAACGTTATTATTTTCCGATTATGGCAATAGTGATCCTGTGTATTGCCCTTATTGCCTCGCGTCAGATTAGAAATCGAATCCAGCCGTTAAACAGGCTCGCTGATGTGACACGAGAATATGCTCGCGGTGCCTTTAATAATCGTGCTGACATAGCAGGTGATGATGAGGTCTCACAGTTGGGGCAGTCCTTTAATTGCATGGCCGATCGACTGGAGCGTCAGTTTGGTAGTCTGGAGGTTCTAGCAGAGATAGACCATATGATCCTGTCATCATTTGATATCAGGAAGATCACCGAGATTGTATTTGATCAGGCCACTCGCATTACTCACAGCGAGGTTGTTGCATTGATAGAGTTTAATAAAAACCATCCTCTTGAGGCGCAGTGTTCAACTCAGGTGATGATTAGTCATCAGTCTATAGTGGAGGAAAATATTCGATTAACTGCCGTCGATGTTCAATTTCTGGCCCAGGCCGTGGAGGGTGTCAGGCAGGTGGATGCGGCTGGTTTGCCCGCCTATTTGCCGCAACAGTTTACAGCCAATGCGGCTACGGCCTTAATGTTGCCTCTGTTTGTAAATGATCAATTAATGGCCGTGCTGGTTTTTGGCTATCCTGATGGCTATGTATTAGATGAAGAAGAGCAGGCCTTGCTGGGGAAATTTGCCCGTCATGTTGCGGTTGCGCTGGGTAACGCCATGTGGGAAGAAAAACTCTATCACCAGGCCCATTATGATCCGCTGACTGATTTGCCAAATCGGGCCTTATTGGCGGATCGACTGAGTCAGGCTATCGCGCGGGCACAACGTGATGACAACCGGGTGGGGTTGATGTTTATTGATCTGGATAAGTTTAAGGAAATTAATGACACCCAGGGACATGATACAGGTGACCAGTTACTTAAGAAGATTGCCTGTCAGCTGGTTGCGCTGGTTAGAAGTGAGGATACGGTCGTACGCTTTGGGGGCGATGAATTTATTATCATTATCTCTGATATTGATAAGCACGAGGATATTATTAGCCTATTGCAAACGCTGGCCAATAAAATCTTAACCAGTATTCATCAAAAAATTAATATAGGTCAGCTGGAGGTTAACCCTGAGGCCAGTATCGGCATTAGTGTCTATCCTCAGGATGGAAAGGTGTCTGATAAGTTAATAAAAAATGCCGATACGGCCATGTATCATGCCAAGGAACTTGGTCGTAATCAGATGCAGTTCTATGCTGATGAGTTAAATGCCCGGACACTGGAGCGAGTGAAGCTTGAAAAAGAGATGTGTCTGGCCCTGGAGAATGATGAATTTCGATTGTTTTATCAGCCCAAGATGGATGTCTCGGGCACGATAATTATCGGTGCCGAGGCCCTGATACGCTGGCAACACCCGGAACGGGGGCTGATCTTCCCTGACTCCTTTATACCCCTGGCGGAAGAAAATGGCATGATCTATGAGATTAGTCAGTGGGTCCTTCGTACTGCCTGCCTGCAGATGAATCGCTGGCGAAAACGGGGGCTGGCACCAATCTGTGTTGCGGTAAATCTGGCATCTGAGCATTTTCAGCATGCTGAACTTAGTGAGTTGATATTAGACACAGTTAACGAGTGTGAACTGGATACCAGTGCCTTGCAGCTGGAGATTACCGAGTCAGCTGTTCTGTCTGAAGAACCGGTGGTGATGGAAAACCTTAACCGGTTGGCTGATGCCGGTCTGTCAATAGCGGTTGACGATTATGGTACCGGGTATTCATCGCTGAGTTATTTACATAAATTACCGGTTAATACCATCAAGATTGACCAGTCGTTTGTCATGGGTATGCAGGACGATGCCAATCTGCGTGCGATTGTGGCCTCGACAATTTCCCTGTCTCATGCGCTCGGGCTCAGTGTCGTAGCCGAAGGTGTAGAGACGGAAGAGCTTCATGAACAGTTGAAAATACTCGGTTGTGATGAACTCCAGGGCTACTATTTCAGTAAGCCTATACCCACGGCAGAATTTGAACTATTGCATAGAAATTATATGCAGGCACCGCGAGCTATGAATTTCACCGCCGTCGATGTCCAGGGTCGTTCAGCCTGAGATTGATCACTAGGCTCCATGAGGCATTTCATGTTAGATAACCCATCGTTCATTCTCATATAGGTAAGTAGTATGAGGTCCCTCTCACTCCGAACCGGCGAATCTCAGTTTGGAATGACCGGTGCCGGTCGTCACTGAGATCTTAAGTTTGTCATCTCGACCAATGGGCAAGATCTCTTATTACCAATCTTATGAAATATCGCCTGTATTCTCCAGGTTCTAGTCTTCACTCGGGTTTTCATTCTTGTCTTTTTTCTGGCCTTCGACATGACATTAAATCAGTCCTTCTCTACATTTTATCGCCTATGCGCGTTAGACTATGCCAGTTATTTTGAATAACGTTTGGGGTATAGGTAGAGCAGATGCGCATTGCAATGGGCGTGGAGTATGACGGGACAGCATTCTGTGGCTGGCAGATCCAGGCCCAGCCTGATGTGCGAACGGTGCAGGGTTGTGTCGAGTTAGCTCTGGGACGTGTTGCCAACCAGCC
>CAZYTT010000049.1:3253-13093 GCA_964650235.1 uncultured Gammaproteobacteria bacterium
AGTCATCTGTCATGGGACTATCGACCCCTGGACGAGGGTCGCATGGTTGCAGCGGCACGTCATCTCCTCGGGGAGCATGATTTTTCATCGTTTCGGGCCTACGCCTGTCAGGCCCATAGCCCGGTACGGACGCTGCATGAATTATCCATCAGGCGCGATGGTGAGCGCGTGATTGTCGAGGTCGAGGCCAATGGATTTTTACATCATATGGTGCGTAATATTGTCGGGGTATTAATGACCATAGGGGCTGGGGAATGTGAGGTTGAGTGGGCGGAACAGGTCTTGGCTGCCCGTGATCGTCAGCTCGGTGGGGTGACCGCCCCGTCACAGGGGCTGACCCTGGTCGGGGTCAGCTATCCTGACGAATTTGGGCTGCCCGGCCCCGCCATTACCTGACTCGTCGCTGGTACCAGGTTGGGAAACAGATAACGTTGGGCTTTCGAGCCGCTCGGTTAGATTGCCCGGCTGCGATCTTTATCTTTTCGGGCTTCCCTTGTATGGTGTATGGATGACAACGGTACGAATTAAAATATGTGGTATAACCCGGCTTCAGGATGCCATTACTGCCGCTAGTCTGGGGGCTGATGCTTTGGGGCTGGTTTTTTATGAGGCCAGTCCCCGGGCCGTATCTATCGAACAGGCCCGGCTAATCTGCGCCAGTCTGCCGCCGTTTGTCACCACAGTTGGCCTGTTTGTGAATGCCCAGATGAAACAGGTTGAGGCCGTTTTAAAACAGGTCCCCCTGGACCTGTTACAGTTCCATGGTGAGGAACCTGCCGTCTACTGTGGCCATTTTGATCGACCTTATATCAAGGCCGTGCGGATGAGGCCCGGAGTGGATCTGGCTGCTATCATTGCCGATTATTCCGATGCCCGTGGGGTGTTGCTGGATACCTATGTAAAGGGTGTAAAAGGTGGTACCGGTCTGGTGTTTAACTGGTCGGAAGTGCCTGACGATCTGAAAGGCTCTATAATCCTGGCCGGTGGCCTTGATGTGGACAATGTTGCTGCTGCCATTGCGGTGGTGAAGCCCTGGGCAGTTGATGTGAGCGGTGGTGTAGAATCGGCAGCGGGTATCAAGGATCAGGCCTTGATGACAGCATTTGTTGAGGCGGCCAAAGTAGTTTAAGACCAGGGCAGTGCAGGCCAGGGTATTATAGGGCCAGAGTCAGTGCAGTAGTCAGACCTGCCAGGATCTGAAGAATCGAATCTAAACAACTTGAATGAGATATTGTGAGCGAAATTAACTATAACGAATTTCCCGACGCGCGCGGTTATTTTGGTAAATATGGTGGGCGCTTTGTCGCTGAGACCCTGATGGCGCCGATAGAGGAGCTACGGCTGGCCTATAGCCATTACCTCAAGGACCCGGTATTTATGGCGGAGCTTGATACTGATCTGAGTCAGTATGTCGGTCGGCCATCACCGCTATATCATGCAGTACGCTGGAGTCGTGAACTAGGTGGGTCGCAGATATTCCTGAAACGTGAGGATCTGAATCATACCGGTGCCCATAAGATTAATAATACAGTGGGCCAGGCATTACTGGCCAAGCGTATGGGCAAGACCCGGATTATCGCCGAGACGGGTGCCGGACAGCATGGCGTGGCAACGGCAACAGTGGCCGCCCGGTTGGGCATGGAGTGTGTCGTCTATATGGGGGCCGAGGACATCCAGCGCCAGGCGATCAATGTCTTTCGTATGCGGCTGCTGGGCGCTACGGTCGTGCCAGTGGAATCGGGTTCAAGGACCCTCAAGGATGCCCTCAATGAAGCCATGCGCGACTGGGTGGCTAATGTCGATACAACCTTTTACATCATCGGTACGGTCGCCGGGCCACACCCCTATCCAGCGATGGTGCGAGATTTTCAGGCCATAATTGGCCGTGAGGCGCGTAATCAGATCCAGAAGCAGACGGGTCGTCTACCTGATGCCCTGGTCGCTTGTGTCGGTGGTGGTTCAAATGCGATTGGCCTGTTTTATCCATTTCTGGAGGACGAAGGCGTTGTAATCTATGGTGTAGAGGCCGCCGGTGATGGTCTGACGACGGGTCGTCACGCGGCCCCCCTGTGTGCCGGAAGGCCCGGTGTATTGCATGGGAATCGTACCTATCTGATGGAGGATGATAACGGTCAGATTATTGAGACCCATTCTGTTTCCGCGGGTCTGGATTACCCCGGGGTTGGTCCTGAGCATGCGTGGTTAAAGGATGTTGGTCGGGCGGAATATGTAGCCGTAACCGATGAAGAGGCGCTCACCGCCTTTCATAGCCTGACTCGTATCGAGGGCATCATACCGGCGCTGGAATCCAGTCACGCCCTGGCCTATACGATGAAGCTGGCGCCTACGATGAAGAGTGATCAGCTGCTTATTGTCAATCTATCCGGGCGCGGTGATAAGGATATACATACCGTTGCCGAGCGGGAGGGGATCACATTATGAGTCGATTAGTCGCCTGTTTTGATACCTTGAAACAGCAGTCACGTTCGGCCCTGATTCCGTTTGTGACCGCAGGAGACCCTCAACCCGATACCACAGTGGCCATTATGCATGCACTGGTTGAGGCCGGTGCCGACATCATCGAATTGGGTATCCCGTTTTCAGACCCGATGGCCGAAGGCCCAGTGATTCAGCGTGCCAGCGAGCGGGCACTGCAACATAATGTCAGCCTGCATGATGTGTTAGATATGGTGCGTAGCTTTCGTCAGGATAACAACGAGACGCCGGTTGTCCTGATGGGGTATCTGAATCCCATTGAGGTCATGGGTTATCGGGTGTTTGCCAATGCAGCCAGCAAGGCCGGTGCCGATGGGGTAATTACGGTTGATCTACCCTCTGAAGAGGGTAAGGACTATACCGAGGCTTTAAATGCCGTTCGTCTCGATCCGGTCTTTCTATTATCACCGACCAGTACTATCGAACGCATAACCAGTATCTGTGAGCAGGCCCGGGGTTTTGTCTATTACGTCTCGCTCAAGGGGGTGACCGGTGCGGCCACTCTGGATATTGAGGCGGTTACTGAAAAGCTGGAAACGATACGTCAATACACCAACAAGCCGGTCGGTGTCGGCTTTGGTATCAAGGATGCTGCTACAGCTGGGCGTATGGCCAGCATTGCTGATGCCGTGGTGATCGGCAGTGCCCTGGTTTCCCTGGTGGAGAAGCATGCGGCCGATGAGGTGCAATTGCTGAAAGAGATTAGGCAGTTTATCAGTGCCGTGCGTCAGGCAATGGATGAGGCTACCGGGGCCAATTGATTTCCATGCTTGGTGGTAGCTGAATGAAATGCTAAAGTTCGAGCAACATTCCTGCTATTAGCGATTAAATTTTAACAATGAGACTGGTATGAGCTGGTTACAAAAATTAATTCCGACAAAGATCCGTACTGAAGGCGGAAAGAAAAAACAGATTCCTGAGGGCCTATGGAGCAAATGTGTTGCCTGTGATCAGATCCTTTATCGTTCGGATCTCGAACGCAATCTGAATGTCTGCCCCAAATGCGACCACCATCACCGTATTGGTGCCCGGCGGCGTTTATCGATCTTTCTGGATGCAGGCGATCAGACTGAAATTGGCTCCAATCTGGAGCCTGTTGATGCGCTGAAGTTTCGTGATTCCAAAAAATACCGTGACCGCCTCCAGCAGGCCCAGAAGGCCACCGATGAAAAAGATGCCCTGGTTGTTATTAGCGGCAAGTTGAATAAGATGCCGGTAGTAGCTGCTGCCTTTGAATTTCGCTTTATGGGTGGCTCTATGGCCTCGGTTGTCGGTGAGCGTTTTGTTCGCGGGGTGGAATTGGCACTGGAGCAGGGCATGCCAATGGTGTGTTTTTCTGCCAGTGGTGGTGCCCGCATGCAGGAAGCGCTGGTTTCATTAATGCAGATGGCCAAGACTAGTGCGGCACTGGCCCGTATGCGCGAACAGGGCCTGCCATTTATCTCGGTAATGACAGACCCGACCATGGGCGGCGTATCTGCCAGTCTGGCCATGCTGGGTGATATTAATGCTGCCGAGCCCAATGCCCTGATTGGTTTTGCCGGGCCGCGGGTTATTGAACAGACGGTCAGGGAGACCCTGCCTGAAGGTTTTCAGCGCAGTGAATTTCTGCTCGATCATGGGGCTATTGATGTCATTGTTGATCGACGTGATATGCGTGCACGCCTGGGTTCAATTATGGCTATGTTGACTGGGCAGGCAGCCCCTACAGGTTCCGGTCAGAATGGCGAGAATCTGAGTAGCTCAGTGGCACCTGAATAGCGCGCTGTAGCCACGCAATCAAACCTGTCTTTGGTGCCAGCAGCCCATGCGTTTTACCACACTGACTGACTGGTTAAGCTGGCAGGAGCAACTACACCCTCAAACTATTGATCTGGGGCTGGATCGTGTTAATACCGTTTGGCAGCGGATGGGGGTGGCACTGGGCCGGACTAGGGTTATTACCGTAGCCGGTACCAATGGCAAGGGATCGACTGTTGCGATGCTGGAATCGATCTATTTAATAGCCGGTTATTCTGTCGGTACCTATACCTCCCCTCATGTCCTGCATTATAACGAGCGAATACGCGTCAATGGTCAGGACTGTGACGATGCTACCCTCTGTGCTACCTTTGATTGGGTGGATCGGGCCCGAGGGGCAATCAGCCTTAGCTATTTTGAGTTCGGCACGCTGGCAGCCCTGGCTATCCTAGCCCAGGCAGGTCTCGATTTGGTCGTGCTGGAGGTAGGGCTTGGTGGTCGGCTTGATGCAGTGAATATCATTGATGCTGATGTTGCTCTGCTGGCCAGTATTGCCATCGATCACCAGCAATGGTTGGGTGATAATCGGGCTGATATCGGGTTTGAAAAGGCCGGGATCTTTCGACCCGGACGCTATGCTATCTGCGGTGATCGCCAACCACCGAAGTCAGTGGTAGAGCATGCCCGTCGTATTGATGCCAGATTACTCTGTCTTGGCCAGGACTTTGATTACCGCAGCAGCTTTAATAAAGATAGCCCGGGCTGGCTATGGTGGGGCCGGGAGGTCGGCGATCAGTTATTACAATGGGACGGTCTCCCTGCACCTGGTATTGCGGGTGAGATTCAATATGATAATGCCGCCGGTGTCATCCAGGCCGTACAATTACTGCAGGCCGAGTTACCACTATCACAACAGGCTATAGCGGATGGCCTGCGCTCGGCCAGTCTCATCGGGCGCTATCAATGGCTCTATTTTTTACCTTCGGGCCAGCGGGTAGCCCAGTCTGTCGATGGTGCCGTTGAGGTGATTGTTGATGTCGCCCATAATCCTGCTGCTGCAACCCTGCTGGCCCAAAACCTGACCCAAAGTCTGCCTGGCAACACTGGTAACGGTGCCACTATAGCGATCCTGGGGATGATGGCAGATAAAGATTTGCATGGCTTTGTTACCCCGCTGTTATCAGTGGTTGATCACTGGTACGTCACAGCCCTGGATGTTGTGCGGAGTAGTTCTGTCACGTCATTACGACAGGCGCTGGAACAGGCGGCCAGGCAGCAGACCTTTGATGTGGTTGAGTGTGAGAATATCAGCGCTGCTCGACAGCAGGCCCTGCAGCGGGCGAGTCAGTTACCAGGCAGTCGGATACTGGTAACAGGTTCTTTTTATACTGTAGCTGGCCTTCTTGACAGCAGTCAGGATTGAATCGACTGGGGGCATAGAGTTGCTTGCGCGCCGGCCGGTCGATCCTGCTAGAATAGGTCGCCTATGAATGACAGAACCCGAGTCACAGTTAACCTCAAGCAGCGGATTACCGGTGCGATAGTATTGTTGGCCCTGATAGTGATCATTGTGCCCATGGTGCTTGATTTTCGCACTGACTACGACCACGTCATACGTGAGAGTAATATCCCACCCCAGCCGGAAAATTTTAAGGTTGAAGTCTATTCATTTAGCAACAGGCCGATTGAAGTCCCTGTTGAGCCGGTTGAAGAGATAGTGCAGCCAGAGACAGATCATCAGGCTGAGCCACCTGTAAAAACCGGAATCGATAGTAGCAGTGTAGATCAGGCGGGTGCCCAGCAACGCATAGATGAGTTGGTCGATCATAAAGGCCCTCAGCAGGGCGGGGTCTCTCAATCTACCGTTGAGCACTGGGTGGTTCAACTAGCCAGTCTGGCCCAGGAGGCCAATGCAATCAAGCTTCGCGATCAGGTCAGGAACAAGGGGATGTCAGCCTTTGTCACCAGGGGGCATGTCAATGGAAAGGCAATGTACCGAGTGCTGGTTGGACCCAAGATCCTGCAGTCTGATGCCAGAAAATTGCGTCAGAGCCTATTAGAAGAGATCAAGCTGGATGGTCTGGTGATGCAATACCAGCGCTAAATTTAGGGTTAAATGACCGGGCTCCGTTGAGATTCGGGTGCCGTAAAGGCTGGAAAAGGTTTATAATCTCCCCCTCACGGTTACAGGCTCTAAAATTTACGGATATACGTTCTCATGATGTGGTTGGATTATGTTCTGCTGGCCATCGTCGGCTTGTCAGCACTCTATAGTGTTTTTCGAGGTTTCGTTCGAGAGGTCCTGTCGTTAATCAGCTGGGTGTTGTCAGTCTGGGTGGCGATCAAGTTTTCTCCCCACCTGGCAAATTATCTATCGCCCTATATTGATATCCCGGAATTGCGTTTTATTGCGTCATTCATTTTGATATTTTTAGGTATTATGTTTACCAGTATCTTGCTGAGTCGCCTGGTAGTCGGGCTGCTGCAGGTGGGTGGCCTAAGGGTATTTGATCGTTTGGTTGGTGCTGGCTTTGGTCTTGCACGAGGTGTAATTATCGCCGGTGTGCTGGTGCTCTTGGGTAGTCAGTCTCCCCTGTCGTCAGAACCGGCCTGGCAGCAATCCCTGGTTGTGCCGTATCTGCAGAGGGCGGTGGCCTGGGCCTCTGATCAAATGCCAGCCAATTTGATGAGTGATATGTCAGCCCGGGCCGAATCATGGTTATAAATCAGTCTTTTCCGAGGGGAATATAATATGTGTGGTATCGTTGGTGTCGTTCAAAAATCCGATGTCAATCAATCGATCTATGATGCCTTGACTATTCTCCAGCATCGAGGTCAGGATGCCGCTGGTATCGTGACCTGTGCGGATAAGAAATTTTTTCTGCGTAAGGATAATGGACTGGTTAAGGACGTCTTTGATGCCAGTCATATGTTCAATCTGCGTGGCCATGTTGGTATTGGACATGTGCGCTATCCGACGGCAGGTTGTTCGTCATCGGCGGAAGCCCAGCCATTTTATGTCAATTCACCCTATGGTATTGCACTGGCGCATAACGGCAACCTGACCAATGCGGTAGAATTGAAGAAAAAATTATTTCGTGAAGACCGGCGTCATATCAATACGGAGTCGGATTCTGAGATATTGCTTAATGTTTTTGCCCACGAGTTACAGAGCTTGGGGAAATTGCGTATCGATGCGGACGATATCTTTACAGCGATTGCTGGTGTCCATAAACGCTGTCGCGGTGGTTATGCGGCGATCGCTGTGATTACCGGTTATGGCATTGTTGGATTTCGTGACCCCTTTGGTATCCGTCCGATTGTTTTTGGTAAACGTGAGACAGATCAGGGGACCGAATATATGATTGCCTCGGAGAGTGTCGCCCTGGATGTATTGGGCTATGAACTTATTCGGGATATCGCCCCGGGTGAGGCAGTCTTTATAAATATGGATGGTGAGTTACAGACCCAGCAATGTGCTGAAAATCCACAATATGCGCCGTGTATCTTTGAGCATGTCTACCTGGCGCGGCCGGATTCAATTATTGATGGTATCCCGGTACATCGTGCCCGTCTGCGTATGGGTGAGAAACTGGCGGAAAAGATCCGCCGTGATATGTTGGACCTGAAGATTGATGTGGTTATCCCGATCCCGGATACGAGTCGCACAGCGGCCCTGTCGCTGGCAAACCACCTAGGTGTTGATTATCGCGAAGGGTTTATCAAAAATCGATATATTGGCCGGACCTTTATTATGCCGGGACAGACGCAACGGCGTAAATCTGTGCGCCAGAAACTAAATGCCATCGAGATCGAGTTTCGTGATAAAAACGTCCTGCTGGTTGATGACTCGATTGTCCGGGGTACTACCTCTGAGCAGATTATCAGCCTAGCCCGCGAGGCCGGTGCCCGTAAGGTCTATTTTGCCTCGGCAGCGCCGCCGGTTCGTTATCCGAATGTCTATGGTATTGATATGCCCAATGCGATGGAACTGGCAGCTTTTGAGCGTGATGATAATGGTGTGGCCGCATTGATCGGTGCTGACAAATTGATCTATCAGGATCTCGATGACTTAATTGATGCCGTACGAATTGATAATCCTACAGTGACCAATTTTGATACCTCCTGTTTTAGCGGTGAATATGTGACAGGTGATGTGACCGAGCAGTATCTATTAGAGCTCGCTGCTGAACGTGCCGATGATGCTAAGACTGATCTGGTGAGTAATGCTGCCGGCCGTGTTGACCTGCATAATAATTAGGCGTTGCCATTTAGTAGGCTATCAGTCGTCCTGAACGGCGTCTGGAAAGTTAAGCGTGACCCAGGACTCAGGGTGTAGTTGACAAGAGCTATGAGCTTGCATAGCATGTATTTATGCGCCGATTTGATTCAGCTTGCGGGCGCGTTAAAAATTCAGCTAAAGCGGCTCGGCCTGCTTTAGTATTAAAGCGGGTTTTTTTTTGCCCGCCGGTGACATCCCGAGGAGGTAAATTATGGCTGAACAGGATAGCAACTGTCCCGGCGCCGATGCCGGTTTTGCAACGCGTGCAGTTCGTGCTGGTCAGAGGCGCAGTAATGAATCTGAGCAATCTGAACCCATTTATACGACATCCAGTTTTGTGTTCGAGAGTGCCGAACAGGCCGCTGCCCGATTTTCAGGTGAGCAGCCTGGTAATGTTTATTCACGTTTTACTAACCCCACCGTTAATACCTTTGAGCGTCGATTAGCAGCACTGGAAGGAGGCAGTCATTGTGTGGCGACGGCATCAGGTATGGCCGCTATCCTGTCCACCTGTCTGAGTCTGTTGCGCAGTGGTGATCACATGCTGGCATCACGCGGCATCTTTGGCAGCACCTCCATCCTGTTTAATAATTATCTCAGTCGCTATGACATTCATACAGATTATGTCCCGCTGACCGATCTGGTGGCGTGGGAGGCAGCTATTAAACCCGAGACTAAGGTGTTTTTTGTCGAGACACCCGCCAACCCACTGGCGGAGATAGCCGATATTGAGGCCCTGGCACAGCTGGCACACCATAATGACTGCCTGCTGGTTGTTGATAACACCGTCTGTACACCAGCCTTGCAACAACCACTGTTATCAGGTGCAGATGTCGTCGTCCTGTCAACGACCAAATATATTGATGGTCAGGGGCGCTGTGTTGGTGGTGCTGTAGTCACTAATGACGAACTGGGGCCAGAGGTGCTGGGTTTTCTGCGCACGGCAGGTCCCTGTATGAGCCCCTTTAATGCCTGGGTACATATGAAGGGGCTGGAGACATTACTGATACGTATGCAGGCCCATAGTGCCAGTGCCCTGGCGTTGGCGCAGTGGTTACAGGGGCAGGCGACTGACCGGGTCTATTATGCGGGGCTGACATCACATCCTCAGCATGAACTGGCTGGGCGACAGCAACGGGGTTTTGGTGGCCTGCTGGCCTTTGATCTCCAGGGTGGTCAGGCTAGTGCCTGGGCCTTTATCAATGCCACCCGCCTGGTCTCGATTACCGCCAATCTGGGTGATGCCAAGACGACAATTACGCATCCAGCCACGACTACGCATGGTCGCCTGACACCCGAGCAACGCGCAGCGGGCGGGCTCG
>CAZYTT010000050.1:0-13079 GCA_964650235.1 uncultured Gammaproteobacteria bacterium
ATATCAGGTGTGATAAAAGAGAGTTAGTACAAACACAGAACAGCGAGAAGGAGCCGGGGGTTAAAAAAAAAAGGGAGTTCCCCCAGCAAGAAAAAAAATCCAAGCCCCGCCATATCCTGGTTAAGTCAGAGGCCCAGGCCAAACAGATTATCAAGCAGCTCGACCGGGGGATGAACTTTACCCAGTTGGCGACGAAATACTCCATCGATGCCTCGGGAAAAAAAGGGGGTGAATTAGCCTGGTTTTCCTATCCGCAGATGGTTGCACCCTTTAGCCAGGCAACCCAGAAATTATCCAATGGGAGTTATACCCGGACACCGGTTCAGACTCGATTTGGATGGCATATCATTAAACTGGATGGTACCCGTGAAGTTTCACCTCCGGCCTATGAGAAAGTCAGGGATATCATCATTGGTCGAATTAATACTCGACGTATTACGGCCTATCTAAACGATTTACGTGAACGGTCCGATATCAGCATTGCCAATTTTGTCGGTGCCACCAGACCGGATGAGTCAACGCAATAAGTTTATTGATGATAGAGTGGGTACTTAATCATAATGGTTGAAAATAAATTGCTGTCAAGATAAGTATCTAGCCACTGTCTTAACCGCGGATAGTGGGCCTGATCAAACCAGTTGTTATCGACAAGGGCAAACTGGCGGATAAAAGGAAAGATGGCATAATCGATTAGAGAAGGCCGAATGCCTGCCAGATGGTGATGCTGAGTGAGAGCACATTCTAACTGTTGTAAAAATAATTCACCCTGTTCGCGGTAAAATACGGCTGACTGCTCTGGAAAGCGGTCAGCATATTTATACTGATCTAGCCATTGTTTGAACGTGCCATCATTTTCTTCAATCAACACCGATGGCAGGCTGCAATCCAGCCATCCATTCGGATCATTCTGTTGCAACGCCCACAACATAATATCCAGACTCTCATCGATTACCGTTTCATCAGCTAAAATCAATACCGGCACAGTACCCTTAGATGATACAGCGAGCATAGCCTGAGGCTTGTTTTTCAGAGCAATCTCACGTTGATCAACGTCAATACCGGCGTAACTTATGGCCATGCGCGCACGCATGGCATAGGGGCAACGGCGAAAAGTATAGAGGACAGGTTTCATGATCGCGTGGATTTAAATTACTTTTATCTAGAGCAAATAATTAACACAAATGGAGTGAAAATTATAGTTCCTGCAATCCTTAATACCTTGGTATTTCCCACTTATACACCAAGGTAGTGTAACCGCTCTAAACTTGTAGCCGTTTTTTTTGTAGCTATGTTGTGATCAGGTTTGTTTTGTTGAAATGATTGCCATAAGGGCAGTCCCAACCAGGTATCTTGATCCATCGCATACAAGGTCCTGTCCAGCGCGAGCAACGCCTGGCTCAGCTCTGGGGCGCAGGCCTGCGCCAGTGCCGGCAGACTTGTTGGTGCCTGATCCGGCCAATAGGATTTAGCCCACGCCAGCAGGGCTGCCTTGGTTGCAGTCGCATCATTCGCTGCACAGGCCTGCTTTAATGTCCGTTCGATGGTGCTAATCTTTTCTGATTGTATCGTGTTATTCGTTGTTACTTGCTTACTGCCATGCCGTCCTGATTGATACCACCATAGCAGCACAGTTGTCAGCCAGCCAATCCCCAGGCCGAAGGCTATCCAGGGCCACCACCCTGGCCTGTCAGTCTTCATGACAGGCACCACAGTTGCAGGGCTATCCTTTATCTGTTCAGCCGAACCAGCAGCGACAGGAGGTGTACCCGGAATAGCTTGCTTGATAGACGATGCCGTACCAGTGATAGTAAATCGTTGCTCTGGCAGGCGTGCAGCCGCCATTTTCTGGGTCATGGTATTCCACCAGTTGACTTTGACCTCGGGCAATACCAGGGTCCCTGGCTGGGTTGGAATCAGGGCAATCTTATGTTGTCTGATGCCAGCAATCCCGTCGCTGTCTTCGTTATCTTTTAACACGACTTTGTCAGGATAGACCTTAATCGTATCAGGCAGTTGTAACTGGACTGCTGGCAACTGTGCCGATGTCAGCCCATCGGCCATGATGGTAATGGTCCGTGTCACCGGTTCTCCGACGGTAAATTTGGGTGGGGTCTCTGACCATTGTTCGACCAGTTGCAGGTTACTGGCGGGTAACCAGTTATCGCCAATCACCCCTGCCGGTGTAGCCAGCACCTCGAGTTCAACCTGGTCCGAGCGGACCCGTTTATGGTGAGTACTCTGATTAAACGGAGAGAACATAAAGCCACCGCTACGTTGCTGGTCGACAACCTGGCCATCAAAGACCAGTGGCTCAATAGTGAAGTGACCGCTCTTTTGCGGAAAGATAAAATAGGTACGTTCAAAAACATCATAGCGCACACCATTCATCACAGTCTGATATTCCCTGTCGTCGCCCAGACGTTTGACAATGGCATTTCCATCCGGGAATTCAGGCTCGGTCAGACGACTGCCCCCGGCGAGGTTAACGGAATGATACAGCCGTACAGTGTAAATCACCTGTTGCTGAACATAGACCTGGGTGGGTTTGACCTCAACCTGCATAAAGACATCGGCACCCTGTTTTGTTGAAGGCACCGATCGCGCGGGAGTGACCTTTACCGTTAACGCCTTACTTGTCAAACCATCAACCTTGAATGAAGGAATCGTCAGATTACCGATACGTTTCGGAATCAAGGTGACAAACCACTGAATTTTTCGAGTCGTTTTACCATTGATGATCTGGATATTGGTACTATTACTCTGCCCTAGCACTTCAAAGCTATTTCGTAATGCATCAAAATTGGGTTCACCATTATTATCCTGATCGCTCTCAACAATAAGTTTGAACGACTCATCAATAGAGACCGGATTGCGATCGACGTAGGCTATCAGTGCTGCATGTGCAGATAAACTAAAAAATAGCAATAACATAGCGGCGTTGGTGACAAAAAATAATAGTGCTCTAATACGTTGCGGCAGCTCTAACATAACACCTGTCCCAATTGCGGAATGATTACCATGCCTGCTCCTCATCTCCCTGCGGTTGATTTTGTTGTTGATACTGGTATAAGAATTTTCGTCGCCATAGTCCGCCTGGGTCATCAGGTATACGACGTAACCATTGTTCGGTGGCTTGTTGCAATTCACTGTCAGTAATCGCCTGTTGCTGGGCTTGCTTCGATGCATCTTGCTGAGCGGTCAAATTATCCTGATTCGTATCTGTTAGGGTAGATGATGATTCTTTCTTGCCGGGGTTATTATCAGTTTCATCCTGGCTAATTGCCTGATCCTCTGCACTGGATGGTGCAGACTGCGAGTCATTGTTACTGGACTGCTCTGAACTGGAATGTTCTAGGCTGGATTTTTCCGGGCCAGACTGTTTCTGTGGTTGCTGATCACTTGTCCCGCGCTGCGTAGATTGAGAGTTATCCTGATTGCCACTTTGCTGATCCTGACTGCTCTTACCCGTTGAGTCCTGTGGCTGATCAGATTGCTGCCCAAGTTTTGAGGACGACGATTTGTCGTCCTGTTGATCCTGTTTCTGTTCTTGATTCTGAGCTTGGTCTTGATCTTGTGTCTGGTCCTGTTGTTGCTTCAATGCCTGTTTAATTAATTCGGCATTATAACGGGCATCCGCATGATCAGGTGAAAGCTCCAGGGCTTGGTTATAGGCCACCAGTGCCTCTGATAACTTGTTCATCTTTGTCAAGGCATTGCCCCGGTTATAGGCGGCATCAGCACCCTTGATACTAGCCAGGGTTTCAGCTGCCTTTTCGTATTGACCTGCACGGTACTGAGCCGTGGCTTGCCACTCCGGTTGTTGAAACAACTCACTGGCCCGGGCTGCCTCACCCTTGTCAAGGGCTTGCTTGGCTCGCTGGTCAGCATTCTGCCAGAGTAATGACCACTCCATGGCCTCTACCGGGCTTGTTGGCGCTAACATAAGTGCCGCCACCAGCACAGCACCCAGCACACCACGACGAAAGGCTGGCAGTACTATCAGTATTAACGGTAACAGCAACCAGACACCGGCTTCTCGCCATTGATCACTCAGCAGGTCTTCGCTCTTCTGTGACATCGGGTTATCAATACCCTGATTAATGGCGCCGAGTATGGCGTTGATATCACTATCATCGATACGCATGTCGCGATACAACCCCTGACCCTGCGTTGCAAGAGTACGTAGCGTTGCCTGGTTGAGTTTGGGTATGACTATGGCACCGGTATTATCAGTTACAAAACCACCAACCTGTTTGGGAATTGGGGCACCAGTATCGGTACCAACACCAAGGATATGTAAGTGATGGCCGGCATTGACCAGTGATCTGATTGCATCGTCTAGATTGTCCAGCTCCTTCGAATCCGTTGCAGCTATACCATCGGTTACTAATAGTACATCCCCTCCTGGTGCCCCGGCCTGACGTAATAACTCGCTGGCTCTGACAATGGCACGGACCGGTCGTGAACCCTGAGACGGCATCAGGTCCGTCGTCAGGCTGGGTACTTGAGCGGCAATAGTCCGGGTATCAGAGGTCAATGGTGTCACAACAAAGGCCATAGCGGCATAGGTGATCAGGGCCGTCTGACCCTCGGTGCGTTGACTAAGGATATCGCGCAGTTTCAGTCGGGCCCGCTGCAGACGACTGGGCCGGACATCGGTTGCATCCATCGATCGGGACAGATCAAGTAATATGACCAGGGCTGATTGCTGACGAAAAACCGGCTGTTCCAGTTTTTCCCAGACCGGGCCTGCCAGCGCGGTCATTGCCAGGATTCCGGCCAGGCCTACAGCTATCATTAACCAGGGGCCACGATGCTGGTGTTGCCCTATAAGGACATGGGGTAACAGTTGTTGATCGATAACAGCACGCCAGCTGCGGCTGGTTAGACGTTTACGCCACAAAGACAATAAAATTATTGCCAGTGGAAGCACCAGCAAAAACCATTGTGGACGCAAAAAGTGCAAGGAACTTAAATCGATCGGGTTCATCGTAACCACGCTCGCAATAACACCAGACTGCCAGACAGCATGACAGCAATTGCTAGGGGATAATAAAAGATGGCCTGTTGTGGCCTGAAGGTATGACGTTCTCGCTCTACAGGCTCCAACTCATCCAGGAGTTGATAGATCTTGTCCAGTTCGGCCACATCACGGGCACGAAAATAACGGCCCCTGGTCGCCTGGGCAATGGTCTTTAACGTATCTTCGTCCAGGTCAGTGGAGGGATTGACCCGTCGGGTACCAAATAAAGAACGAACGATCATCTGGTCCGCCCCGATACCAATGGTATAAATCTTCAGGCCTTCATTGGCAGCCAGCTCAGCGGCCTTAACCGGTTCAATCTCGCCGGCGGTGTTTGCGCCATCAGTTAACAGAATCAGGACCTTGCCGGCATCAGCATTTTCATTGAGTCGTTTGACAGCCAGACCAATGGCGTCACCAATCGCTGTCTCCTGCCCTGCCAGACCGATGGCCGCCTCATTAAGCAGGGTACGAACCGTCTCGCGATCAAACGTCAGTGGTGACTGTACATAGGCCTGACGGCCAAACAGGATCAGGCCAACGCGATCCCCTACCCGACGATCTATGAATTCACTGGCGACCTTCTGGGTGGCAGACAGACGATTAATCTGACGTCCATTAATAACAAAATCCTCTGTCTCCATCGAACCGGACAGATCGACAGCCAGCATCAGATCGCGACCACTGACAGGCAGTTCAACCGGTTGTCCATACCAGACAGGTTGTGCGGTAGCACACATCAACAGCAGCCAGGCTAACCAGGCCAGGCGTATTAACCATCGACCTTTGTTTACGGCAGCGCCTGAAATGGATGTGTCAGTTGTAAATGCCGTTAATGTCGGCACACGTAGCGCCGCTTCCTTTACCGGTGAGTAGGCAGGGAAAATAAACCTGACCAGTAGTGGCAACGGTAACAGGCTAAATATCCACGGCCAGAGAAATTCAATGGTGTCGATATAGGTGATTACCTGAGTGATCATGTATCTACCTGCTTGCGACGGTTCAGGGTAGGAATAGACGTTATCCACTGGTGGATGTTTTCAAACACATCGGTCAAGTCGATCACCTGGTCCTTCATATAAGGGGCATCGAGTATGAGTCGATGATCGATATCCAGCTTTCCCCCAAGTTGTTCCAGCCTGGCCAGCCACTGTTCACCCGTTAGCGCAGCAACCTGTTGACGTGGATAACAATGCATCAGAATCCGTCTCAGGAGCACATTAATCTGTGCTATTTGCTGATAGTGTGTTCCATTCTGCTGAATAAGTTTCAATTCGGCTAAGGCCTCACGTCGCCAGTGTTGACGCTGCCAATGGCGATACCACCCATAAAGTGCTAACAGTGCAACGAAGACAAGTACTAATATGATCCACCAGCCCGGTGCCAGTGGCCACCAGTCAATGCGGGTCGGTAAATGGATGTCGCGTAATTGACTCAGGTCAACTGCTGGCTCCATTACATCCCCCCCAGACCCTGACGCAGGATAGTCAGGGGTTTATCAGCGGTACTCATAATGATGGGATAGATACGTTGGCGTCGACACAGCGCCAGCAAATGTTGTTGCTGTAGTTCAAACCTTGTGCGGAAGTCCTGTCGTAATGAAGAGGCTGCCGTATTGAGTGACATAAATCGCTGACCATCACTAAAGCGGTACTGTCCAGCAGGGGGAAGTTCCTGTTCTATTGGATCATGTATGGCTATTAATACCAGGTCGCAGTGACGGGCCAGGTAGCTCAGATGCTCAGTGCAGTTTTGATCAAGTCCGTTAAAGTCACTGATCAAAAAAAGGAGACTGCCTGGCTGGGCAACTCGGCGTAACCTGACCAGCGACTGCTGGAGTTGCATTGATGTATTACTGGCCATGCGATGACTTTCAGCCTGCCAGCTCGTATCGGTCGCAACCTTATTGAACAGGTGTAACAGAGAGGCTTTACCACGTCTGGGGCGGAGCTCAAGGTGATGAGAGTCACCAAACAGCAGTCCACCGAGACGGTCGCCATGTTGTATGGCGGCCCAGCCTAATAAGGCAGCTGTCTCAGCCATGCGCACAGCCTTGTAGGCACCCTGTGTAGCAAAAAACATCGGGTTACGTAGATCCATCCATAGCAACACGGACCGTTCTCGCTCTTCCCTGAATAGCTTGGTATGGGCTCGACCTGTCCGGGCAGTGACTCGCCAGTCAAGGGTGCGGACATCATCGCCTGCCATATAGGGTCGCACCTCATCAAATTCCATGCCGCGCCCCTTAAACGGAGAAATATAACCACCACTCTGCAGGGCACGAATCTTCTGCGGTTTTAGCGAGAGTGAGGTAGCGCCATGGTGTAAAGCAATTAATGACTGGGTGCTGACGTTGACCACGCCATCACCATTAGCCTGTATCTCGGTGATATCAGTTGCACGATTTCTATTTCTGAACAGGGCCTTCATGTCACTGCTCTAGCATTGATAACTGTGATCCATTATCTAGCCCCCGCCTAAGGAACAGCAATCTGTTGCAGCAGTGTCGCAATAAAATGATCCGGGGTAACACCTTCAGCCTCTGCCTCATAGGTCAACAGGACACGATGCCTTAACACATCGTAGGCCATCGTCTGGATATCTTCAGGACTCACATAGTCTCGTCCGGCTAACCAAGCGTGGGCTCGAGCACAGCGATCCAGTGCAATGGTGGCTCGTGGGCTGCCTCCCCATTGAACCCACGATGCCAGTTGAGCACTATAGACTGCTGGGTTCCGCGTTGCGAGAATGATCTCAATCAGATAGCGTTCCAGATTGTCGGCCAGATGGACCTGCAGGACTTCATCCTGGGCC
The DNA here is from genome assembly GCA_964650235.1 of uncultured Gammaproteobacteria bacterium. Lineage (GTDB taxonomy): Bacteria > Pseudomonadota > Gammaproteobacteria > SZUA-140 > SZUA-140 > CAZYTT01. Next base: position 7,838 of record CAZYTT010000050.1, read on the forward strand.
TCAAATAACTGTTCCTGACTCAGTTTAGACACTACGTCAGCTGTAGCTGAGCCGTGCCGGGCCTCACCGCGGGCAATCCGCAGGATATTGTGTTCAGCCTCGGCATCGGGATAACTGATGGTGACATGGATCAGAAAACGATCAAGTTGGGCCTCGGGCAAGGGATAGGTACCCTCCTGCTCTATCGGATTCTGGGTGGCCATAACCAGGAAGAGTCTGGGTAAAGGGTATGTCGTACTTCCAACGGTGATCTGCCGTTCTGCCATAGCCTCCAACAGGGCTGACTGAACTTTGGCGGGCGCGCGATTTACTTCGTCGGCAAGGATCAGATTATGAAACAGAGGGCCGTGCTGAAACTGAAATGACCCATCCTGAGGTCGGAAGATGTCGGTCCCGGTTAGATCGGCGGGTAGAAGATCCGGTGTAAATTGCACGCGATGAAAGTCGCCATCAATCGCCTCACTGAGGGCTTTGATGGCCCTGGTCTTGGCCAAACCCGGTGCGCCCTCAACTAGTAAATGGCCATCGGCTAGGAGAGCGATTAATAATCGTTCAACCAGTATCTCCTGTCCCACGATGCGACTGGAGACATGTAATTTAAGGGCCTGAAATGCCTGTTGCGTTGTTGATTGTTCCATTATTCCTTCCATCTGGTACATATTTTCTGGTCGGTGGTGACTCGATGCCAACCTAGATGGGAATCGAGTCAGATTAGTAAATCTAGGGACAATAAATACTATTTCAAGTTCGAAAAACTTATCGCCGGATGATTCCTATAAATTATCAGTTGCTGTTGATTGATCATCTCGATGCCTGAGTGTTACAAAGGACCTGGAGAGATCCCATCCAGGCCCTCCCTGCCCCGCATGTTTATTCATGTAGCTGTGGCAACGTAATGACTGGCATCTCACTCGTTAAGGTGGCTAAAAACGCCGCGATATCGGCACTGTCAGCTCCCCTCAGGTCTTTACCCAGCTGGGTCTTAGCCATCACCTTGATGGCCTCATCCAGTGTTTTAACTGAACCATTATGAAAATACGGAGCGGTCAGTGCAATATTTCGCAACACAGGGACCCGCCACATGCGCCGGTCCGTATCATCGCGTGTTACATAGAAACGTCCGAGATCCGCACTCAACTGATAGCGCCGTTCATAATCAGTGCCGGGGTAATTGGGAAACAGTTCATAAAAACCCTCACCCTGCTGAAAGGCCAAGCCAGGTACCGGGCCAGCCAGATTGACCCAGAAGTGACAGGAGGCACAGCCAGTCTCAACAAAGGTATCAAAGCCCCGTTTAGCCTGCGCCGAGATAGCGTCAGCATCACCCTGCAAGAATCTGTCCCAGGCGCTATCTGGTGTCACCAGGCTACGAATAAAGCTGGCCAGTGCGGCGCTGATAGCGTCATAACTTATGCCTTGTTCGAAGTTGTCGTTAAATTTCTGCTCATATATAGGATTAGTTTTTATTGTCTCGACGACGGTGGTCGTGGTCGGCATGGCCATGATGTTGCGGTCCAACAGGTGTTCGGCAATGGCCTGTTCCAGTGTGTTAGCGCGACCATCCCAGAAAAAGACCGTTTCATAGGCAACATTCCAGAGTGTGGGTGTCGAGCGTTCGCTGGTCTTCCCTGTTGCCCCGGGTGAACGAGGACGAATGTCGCTACCTGCCCGACTAAGATCATGACAACTATTACAGGATAGACTGCCATTAACCGACAGTTGCCGATCAAAGAATAGCCTCTTGCCCAGGTCTATCCTGGCCTGGGTCTGCGGGTTAGTGTCAGGGATAGGTGGGCTTGACGGTAGTGGCTGAAAGGGTTCAAAGGCATTTACCGTTGTAATTGGAAAGATAATGGCCAGTATCATTAACAACAGGTTTAGACCTTGACGACAATTCTTTAACAACATCTGTTTTTCCTAATTGCTGTGTTTCAACATATTATTATCAGGATCACTAATCGTTTTGACATTAACGGCATCGGCTACATGTAACGTTGAGGTAGGATAAGCAACCTCGGCCCCATGTTCGGCAATTATTTCATGGATACGTAATAACACCCGTTCCTTGATTTGATGATATTCAACCCAGACTGTCGTATGCGTGAATGTGTAAATAAAGAAATCAAGAGAGGATGGTGCATAGCGATTAAAATGGGCCATCAGGGTCTGCGATTCATCAATTGCTGGATCATTGATCAAAAAAGATCTGACCTCCTTAAGGATAAGCTCCATCTTATCAACGTCGTCATAACGGATACCTATGGTCTCGTAGATTCGGCGATGGGACATCCTTGATGGATTCTCAACACTGATAGTCGAAAACATGGCATTGGGGATGTATAGTGGACGCTTGTCAAATGTCCTGATCCGGGTCAGACGCCAGCCAATCTCCTCTACTGTGCCCTCAATCTCACGGTCAGGTGAGCGCACCCAGTCGCCAATTGAAAAGGGTCGATCCAGGTACAACATCAAGCCACCGAAAAAATTTGATAATAAATCCTTGGCTGCAAAACCGATGGCGATACCACCGATACCACCAAAGGCCAGCACACCCGATATACTGAAACCCAGCGTCTGCAACGTAACGAGGATTGCCGTAATGATGACGGCAAAACGCAGTAGTCGTGTCATTGCATCGATGGTTGTTCGGTCAACCTCTTTGCCAGCGGCGACCCAGGATTCAACGATATTTTCTTCAACTGACTTGATTAGCCGGACAATAAACCATGTAATGATGGCAATAATTAGTACGGACTTGATCGGTTGCACCGCAGAGAAGATGGTGGCCTCAGTCTCTTTGGCTGCAATCTCTGCTGCAAAACCGATACCTACAACCCATATCAATGCCGTTAGTGGTTTCTGTAAGGCGTTGACTACGGCATCATCCCAATGGCTACTGGTCTGTTCCAGACGTATCAACAGCCGTTTAAAAAATAGTCGCTGGATAAAGGCGAGCAGGAGTGAGATTAAGACAACGATAAATACCTGGACGACCCAGTTATCAATTGATTCAGTCATGACAGCGCTAAAATTTCTCTTCAGTAAACACGTTTTAAACTACTCAGGGACGGCCTGATTAAATAATACTCATGTTATCTCAATGGCGACCAGAACCTGCCGCGTTCTAGTTCTCGCTTTGGTTCTCATTCTAGTTATGCTCGAAATGACAAAAAATCAGTAATTCCCTATATCAGATCCAGGGTATGAGGCTCATCATAATTCTGCACCTGTTTAACAGCATGTTGCCACCTTGGATCGGCCTGCAATTGTACACGGTTTGGTGCCAGACGCCCATGCATGCGTACCATGCGTAGTCGAGAGGCAGGATTGGTCTGGCTGTGATAGTTATCGAGCACATCAGTCACGGCGGCACGTGACTGGCACATCAGTACAACATCACAGCCGGCTGACAGTGCATGATTGACCCGATCCGTTGGCGACCCGATGACACAGGCTGCTTCCATCTCCAGGTCATCACTGAAGATGACACCCTGAAACCCAAGTCTTTTACGAAGTATTTCCTGTAACCAGAAACTTGAATAACCCGCGAGTTGATGCTCAATGTTGCTGTAAAGGACATGAGCAACCATCATTGCCTCAATGCCATTATTGATCATACGCTCAAAGGGAATCAGGTCATCAAGTTCAATATCTGCAAAGCACCGTTCATCAATAGCCTGTGCAAGATGAGTATCGGCACTGACACTACCGTGGCCGGGAAAGTGTTTGCCCGTAGCAGCCATGCCAGCCTCATGCATACCACGGATATAATAACGCGCCAGATCGGATACCTCATCAGCATTGGAGGCAAACCCACGATCCCCGATGATCTGACTAATCCTTTTATCAATATCCAGTACCGGTGCGAAACTGAAATCGATACCGATGGCCCTGAGTTCAGCGGCCATTAACCAACCGCTCATCTGGCTCAGTTGCCGGGCGCGATGGACATTGGTCTGATAAACCTTGCCTAACTGGCCCAGAGCGGGCAAGACGGTAAAGCCTTCACGAAAACGTTGTACCCTGCCCCCTTCATGATCGACAGCAATTAACAGATGAGGCGTTCTCAGTTGACGTATGCTATCAACCAATAATTCCAGTTGCTCTATCGATTCAAAATTACGGGTGAAGAGTACAACCCCCCCAACCAGTGGGTGTAAGAGCATTTCATGCTCATCGGCATCGATCTCGGTACCTGAGAGGCCGACCATGACAGGACCTAATAACATTTAAACCTCATTTTGGTTAGGAGTGAGGAGTTAAGAGTCAGGCGTTAATCTATTCGCGGCATGAGATCTCTCTCGCTGGTTAGGATGACATTCATCAGCACCAGCTTCACTTTTTACTGATTCCTAACCTCTTACTTCTCACTCCAGATTCTCTACTCATTCCCCTTACCTATTCTTCACATCCAGCCAGTCACGCAGACGATCGCCGAGCAGATTGACCGCTAACACAACGAGCATCAAGGCCACACCGGGAACCAGTACCATGTGCGGTGAGACTAACATATAACGGGCACCATCTCTTATCATGCTACCCCAGGAGGGTGTTGGTGGCTGTATGCCCAGCCCCAGAAATGACAGACCAGCCTCGGCAATGACGATGCCGGCAATGGCAAAGGTGGCCTCAATAATCAATGGCGCAGCAATTAATGGTAGCAGGTGACGAATAATAATCCGCGGTGTAGTGGCACCGAGGGCAATAGCTGCCTGGACATGTTCGCGCCGCTTGATGGTCAGCACCTGAGCGCGGGCCAGACGGGCAAACCCCACCCAGCCGACAACACTCAATGCGATAACCACATTACTCAGACCCGGCCCCAGTAACCCGGCAAGTGCTATCGCCAGTAGCATGCCTGGAAAGGCGAGAAAAATATCGATGATGCGCACCACAATATGATCCAGTCTACCGCCGATGTAGGCACTGATAGCACCTATCAGTGTCCCAACGATAAGTGACAGGCCGACGACCAGCAGTGAGACATAAAACGAAAATTGGGCACCGACTATCACTCGGTCAAGCAGCGGGCGGCCCAAATCGTCATAACCTAACCACGCTGTTGTGCCTGGAGTCTCAAGAATGCGTGCTAACTCAATTTTCTCTGGTGACAGCGGTAACAGCGGCCCCAGTATTGACATACATAACCACAATAGAGTGATCGCGAGGGGGAAGCCAATACGTATTCCCGCCATAACTAGTGCCTCTCCTGGGCATAACGGATACGTGGGTCCAGGCGTAT